>JBATHJ010000001.1:0-2059 GCA_049666625.1 Gammaproteobacteria bacterium
ATTTCGCACACTGACAGAACACATGATCGAGCAGTATTTAAAGAAAGAGCAGCCTTATAACTGCGTCGGCAGTTTCAAATCCGAAGGTCTCGGTATCGCGTTGTTCGAACGCTTCGAAGGCGACGACCCAAATGCACTCATCGGCCTGCCGCTGATACGGCTGAACCAGTTCCTCGCCAACGAAGGCCTGGAGATACTTGCCTAATACTTACTGAAAACAGTAAAAAATATTAGTCCGCGAAAAACGCAAAGAACGCGAATAAAAAATTTATTGGATAATTCGTGCGCCGCAGTCACAGAACATCAATTTGCGTTTTTTGCGTTTTTCGCGGACTGATTTTCTTAATTACCTATCTATGAAATAGCGCCAAACTTCACATCAGGCCGTTGGTATCGCATACCGGGCATTCGACTTCCATCATGTCGTATACATCTTCATTGTCCCTGTTATAGCCTTCCTGCTCGGCGATGGTTTCAAATAGTCGGCGTTTTTCGCCCATGATGCGTTCGATATCTACTTCAGTCAGCATATCAGTCTCCTGATGATTAAGATCAGATGACTTTATAGGCTTCAAATGTGACACTGGTATTGCAATTAATTGACATATTGATGAAACAAAACAGCCTGATCAATAAATTACTTGCGCTGTTTTAGCAGTAAAACACCGCCTGCTTTTTCAACCTTGAGTTTATCCAGAAATGACATGCCCAGCAGTATCGGCCCCGGATGCTTGCCATCGATGACTATGGCTTCAACATTGTTTTGCCTGATTTTTCCCAGTGAAACTGATTTCAGTTTTACCCGATAGGCTTTTGCGTAACCCGATGCGGTGCTCACGCTTGCCGGCTCGCCTTCGATGCGATACCGAATCCCGAGTGACTTTGCCTGCGATCGGTTCATCGCCACTGTGGTAGCACCGGTGTCGACCAGGAAACGTACCGGGTGTCCATTGATGGAACCCACCGCCTGGTACATGCCGCGGTCATCGGCATAAAATTTTTCTTCGACATCCTCGGGTTTGACATAGCTCAGACCCACCGTGCTGCCGAGGCGGTAATCACTGGTTTTACCATCAACTTTCAATACTGCTTTGTCAGAGTCGACCGCCACCAGTTCAATACCTTCGGGACTGGTATCACCCACTGATAAAACATGACGCTTGCCATCCACCTTGATAACAGCCTTGCCGGTGAACAAGCCCTGCAATTCAATTATTTCAACCGCGTGCGCATGGCTTGCAAGCCAGAGCATGAATACACACAGGTAACGCACACAGTGCAGGTTCGGTTTTAATAAATGTGTAATCATACAGAGATATCTAGCAGAGAATGCATCATAAAGTCACTCAACCGGCAAACCAGAACAGCCAGGCGTGCAACACTGCAGCGGCGGCGATCCCCGCCAGTACATCATCAAACATAATCCCGAAACCACCGTGCAGGTTTTTATCAAACCAGCTGATCGGCCAGGGTTTGAGCGCATCAAACAGGCGGAACAATATAAAACCGGCCACGACCATGCCCCAGTCGAACGGCACTGCAAACAGCGCAATGAGAAAGCCCACAATCTCGTCGAACACAATGCCGGGGTGATCATGCACACCGAGGCGTTTTGCGGCATAGGCACAGAGCCCGACACCGATAACAAAAAGCACGGCCACGATGAGCGCGTACAGTTGACTATCGAGTGTGCGCATTGACCAGTACAATGGAATTGCCACCAGGGTACCCGCTGTACCCGGTGCTTTGGGCGCAAGCCCGCTGCCAAAACCCAGCGCGAGCAATACCAGCGGATTTTTAAGCTGTCGTGGATGAATGACCGGGTTCATTATATGAATACGCCTGCGTAGTTAAAAATGCATTAAAAATGCTGATAACCGGTGGCTGAATAATCGAATACCTTGCCAGCATCATCAACACATTCGATAGCCGATGTCTCGGTGATATCTCCCACGCGTGTCAGGCGCAGATTGAGTTCGCGTGCACACTGCATAACCTCAGGCTCATTTTTCGGATCCAGCGTGAAGCACAACTCGTAATCATCACCACCGCTCAACAC
>JBATHJ010000002.1:0-4021 GCA_049666625.1 Gammaproteobacteria bacterium
CGGCTTGAAATTAAACGCATGATCTGGAATCACAATGAAACTACATAACGCCACACGCATGCATATTTCGCAGGCAGACAAAGATAATATCTGTGTTCATCTGCGTTCATCTGTGGATATTTAAAAATACCTATGCCTAAAAGAACCGACATACAAAGCATCCTGATCATCGGCGCCGGCCCGATTGTGATCGGCCAGGCCTGCGAGTTTGATTATTCCGGCGCACAGGCCTGCAAGGCGCTGCGCGAAGAAGGCTTCCGCGTTATCCTGGTCAACTCCAACCCGGCGACCATCATGACCGACCCGGAGATGGCCGATGCTACCTACATCGAGCCCATCACCTGGCAGACCGTGGCAAAAATTATCGAGCAGGAAAAGCCCGACGCTCTGCTGCCCACCATGGGCGGCCAGACCGCGCTCAACTGCGCGCTCGATCTCGACCGCGAAGGCGTGCTGGAAAAATTCGGCGTCGAAATGATCGGCGCCAGAAAGGAAGCCATCGACATGGCCGAAGACCGCGAAAAATTCAAGATCGCGATGGAAGACATCGGCCTCGACATGCCGCGCGCGGCGATCGCGCATCGCATGGAAGAAGCCTACCAGGTGCAGGCCATGGTCGGTTTTCCCACCATCATTCGGCCTTCGTTCACCATGGGTGGCAGCGGTGGCGGTATCGCCTACAACCGTGACGAGTTCGAAGAAATCTGCCGCCGCGGGCTCGATCTTTCACCGGTGAATGAACTGCTGGTGGAAGAATCCGTGCTCGGCTGGAAAGAATACGAAATGGAAGTGGTGCGCGATAACAAGGACAACTGCATCATCATCTGCTCGATCGAAAACCTTGACCCGATGGGGATTCACACCGGCGACTCGATCACCGTGGCGCCGGCACAAACCCTCACCGACAAGGAATACCAGCGCATGCGCGATGCCTCGATTGCAGTGTTGCGCAAAATTGGCGTCGACACCGGCGGTTCCAACGTGCAGTTCTCGGTCTGCCCCGATGATGGTCGCATGACCATTATCGAAATGAATCCGCGGGTGTCGCGTTCATCCGCGCTGGCGTCTAAAGCGACCGGTTTCCCGATTGCCAAAGTCGCCGCCAAGCTGGCGGTGGGCTACACCCTGGATGAATTACAAAATGATATTACCGGCGGCGCCACCCCGGCTTCGTTCGAACCGACGATAGATTACGTCGTCACCAAGATCCCGCGTTTCACCTTTGAAAAATTTCCGCAGGCTGAAAATCGCCTGACTACGCAGATGAAATCTGTCGGCGAAGTCATGGCCATCGGCCGTACCTTCCAGGAATCATTGCAAAAAGCCCTGCGCGGTCTCGAAGTCGATATCGATGGCCTGACGCCGGTGCTGGAAGAGGGTTTGTCGGATGACGAAGCCGAAGCCAGACTCAACCAGGAAATCAGTCTTGCCGGCGCCGACCGCCTGCGTTATGTCGGCGATGCTTTCCGCCGCGGTTATAGCCGCGAGCGCTTGTTTGAACTGAGTAAAATCGATCCGTGGTTCCTGGTCCAGATCGAAGAGCTGATCACGCTTGAGCAGGGCCTGGTCGGCAGAACGCTGGAGCAGGTCGATGCCGATGAACTCAGAATGCTCAAGCGCAAGGGTTTTTCCGACAGTCGGCTGGCACTGTTACTCGGCACAAAAATGAACGCGGTCTACCAGCGCCGCCACCAGCTCGGGGTCACGCCGGTGTACAAGCGCGTCGATACCTGCGCCGCAGAATTTTCTACCTCGACCGCGTATATGTATTCGACCTACGAGGAAGAATGCGAAGCGCTGCCGTCTACGCGTGACAAAATAGTCGTGCTCGGTGGCGGGCCGAACCGAATCGGCCAGGGCATCGAGTTTGATTATTGCTGCGTGCATGCAGTGCTGGCGATGCGCGAAGATGGTTATGAAACCATCATGATCAACTGCAACCCCGAAACCGTGTCGACCGATTACGATACCTCTGACCGGCTGTATTTTGAACCGCTCACGCTCGAAGACGTGCTCGAAGTGCTCGAGGTGGAAAAACCCAGGGGCGTCATCGTGCAGTACGGTGGCCAGACGCCGTTAAAGCTGGCGCGCGCACTCGAAGCCGCCGGCGCACCCATTATTGGTACCACGCCCGACTGTATCGACCTGGCCGAAGACCGCGAGCGTTTCCAGCAACTGGTCGATGAACTCGGTTTGAAACAGCCGCCGAACCGGCTGGCACGTTCGACTGACGAAGCGGTCTCGCGCGCGGCCGAAATCGGTTACCCGCTGGTAGTGCGCCCGTCGTATGTACTCGGCGGCCGCGCCATGGAAATTGTCTACGATGAAACCGATCTGAAACATTACATGCGCACCGCGGTCAGCGTGTCGAACGATGCACCGGTATTGCTCGACCGTTTCCTCGATGATGCCGTCGAAGTCGATGTCGATGCAATCTGTGATGGCAAGGACGTGCTCATCGGCAGCATCATGGAACATATCGAGCAGGCCGGTGTGCATTCCGGTGATTCGGCATGTTCATTACCGCCGTATTCGCTGTCTGCAAAAATACAGGACGAGTTGCGTGAACAAACCCGCCAGCTCGCACTCAAACTCGGTGTCGTGGGTTTGATGAATATCCAGTTTGCGATACAGGGCGATAATATTTACCTGCTCGAAGTGAATCCACGCGCATCGCGCACCGTGCCGTTTGTTTCAAAAGCCACCGGGCTGCCGCTGGCAAAAATCGCTGCACGTTGTATGGCCGGGCGCAGCCTTGCCTCACAGGGCGTGACTCGCGAAGTGATTCCGTCGACTTACGCGGTGAAAGAATCGGTGTTCCCGTTTGTGAAATTTCCCGGTGTTGATCCCCTGCTGGGGCCGGAAATGAAATCCACCGGCGAAGTCATGGGTGTCGGCAGTTCCTTTGGCATGGCGTTTGCCAAGGCGCAACTCGGTGCCGGCGTGGTGTTGCCGACCGCGGGTAATGTTTTTATCAGCGTGCGCGAGCGTGACCGCAACCACGCCGTCGAGCTCGGTCGTGCCCTGGTCGCGCATGGCTTCAAGCTGATTGCCACCCGTGGTACCGGCAGGGCGCTGAAACATGCGGGCATCGAATATACGCATGTCAATAAAGTTTATGAAGGCCGGCCGCATATTGTCGACATGATCAAGAACGATGAGATTGAACTCATTATCAACACCACCGAAGGCAAGAAAGCCATCGCCGATTCTTACACGATTCGCGCATCTGCGTTGCAGCATAAGGTAAGCTACACCACCACGATTGCCGGCGCGCGTGCTACCTGTAATGCGCTGGATTATCTGGAACAGAACGCGGTTACCCGTTTGCAGGACCTGCACGCGGCAATCAAGAAAGAGGTCGCAGCATGAGCAAGGTCCCTATTACTAAAAACGGCGCAGAAAAACTCCAGCAGGAACTGCAACAGCTGAAATCCGTGGATCGTCCGCGTGTGATCGAAGCAATTGCAGAAGCACGTGCACACGGTGATTTAAAAGAAAACGCCGAGTACCACGCCGCGCGTGAACAGCAGGGTTTTATCGAAGGTCGTATCAAGGACATCGAAGGCAAGCTCGGCAACGCTACCATTATCGACGTCACCAGCCTGGCGGCTGACGGCAAGGTAGTGTTCGGCGCTACCGTGGATGTGGCCGACGAAGAAACCGGCGATGAACTGACCTACCAGATCGTCGGTGAAGACGAGGCCGATATCAAGGCCAACAAGATTTCCTACAGCTCACCGATTGCACGTGCATTCATCGGCAAAGTGGAAGGTGATGTCGTCGATGTCAAAACCCCGGGCGGCTTGCGCTCATTCGAAATCGTCGAAGTGAAATACATATAGAAAACATTAAAGGCGAAACCGCAGAGGCGCAGAGTACGCGGAGAAAACTTATAATAGTTAAAACAAGTATCGCTAGAAATTTATTTCGTATGAACGCCTTACTAGACTGCAAACGCTTTTAACATAAGCATTTGCTTTTCCTCCGCGTCCTCTGCGCCTCTGCGGTTTCGCCTTTA
>JBATHJ010000003.1:0-11837 GCA_049666625.1 Gammaproteobacteria bacterium
CAATTTTCCCGAAATCAAGATGCCACGTGACGGCGCGTGCCGGCTTGCCGTGGCGAATCGCAACATGCCTGATATGGTCGGGCAGATCTCACACGTGCTGGGGCAGGCGAGTGCTAATATCAAGCACATGCGCAACGAGTCACGCAATGGCCTTGCCTATACCCTGATTGATCTTGATGGCGCCATCGGAGAAGATGTGCTGCAACAAATCAGAAACATCGAAGGCGTGTTGAACGCACGACAACTCTAAAATGACCGACAAAGACCCGCTCGCCGAGGTTCGTACCCGTATCGATGAAATCGATACCGCGATTCAGGCGCTGGTCAGCGAGCGTGCCCAGTGCGCAGCCGACGTCGCGAAGATAAAGCAGCAGCAGGGTGAAACCGCGCATTTCTACCGTCCCGAACGCGAAGCCCAGGTGTTGCGCGCGGTGCAGCAACGCAACCAGGGCCCGCTCAGCAATGAAGCTATTGCCGGCATATTTCGCGAAATCATGGCGGCCTGCCTGGCGCTGGAAAAACCTTTAAAGATTGCCTTTCTCGGGCCCGAGGGTACCTACACCCACGCCGCCGCGGTGAAGCATTTCGGCAAGCTGATACAGACCGAACCGGTGGCCAGCATCGAAGAAGTGTTTCGCCTGGTGGAAGCCGATGGCGCCAACTTTGGTGTTGTCCCGGTAGAAAATTCAACCGAAGGCGTGATTAATCATACGCTCGACCTGCTGATGCAATCTGCGCTCTCCATTAGCGGAGAAGTAGAATTAAGAATACGTCATAACCTATTGAGTAATGAAGCTAAATTAAGCGATATTAAGCGTGTGTATTCGCACCAGCAGTCGTTTGGCCAGTGCCGTTTGTGGCTCGATAAACACCTGCCCAATACCGAGCGCATCGCCACCAACAGCAATGCCGAAGGCGTCCTGCTGGCGAGCGAGCATGCGCATTCGGCGGCGATTGCCGGCCAGATGGCCGCCGAGCTTTACCGGGTGCCAGTGCTGAATGCCGACATCGAAGACGAGCCCGACAACACCACGCGTTTCGTGGTGATCGGCAAACACAAGTCACCGCCGAGCGGGAATGATCGCACCAGCCTGCTGGTGTTCGCGCATAACCGCGCGGGTTCGCTGTTCAACCTGCTCAAACCGCTGGCTGAGCGCAATATCAGTATGAGTAATATTGAATCGCGACCCTCGCGTCGAGGTGTCTGGGAATACGTGTTTTTCATCGATGTCGATGGCCATTGCGACGAACCGGCCGTGCACGATGCGATTGCAGAAATTGAACAGGCATCTGCCATGGTGACTGTGCTTGGCTCTTACCCTAAAGCGGTGCTGTGAATCAGCTGCGTCATTATGCATACCAAATTCTTTTTAGAACTCGCCACACCCGGAGTGCAGGGGCTGACGCCATACCCGCCCGGTAAACCCATCGAAACTCTCGAACGTGAACTGGGCATCAGCAATTCCATCAAGCTGGCGTCAAATGAAAATCCGCTGGGACCTGGCCAGGTGGCACTAGATGCGATCGAAAAAAACTGCCGTGCGATTAACTACTATCCCGATGGCGGTGGCTTCAAGCTGAGCCAGCGGCTTGCCGACATATATAAGGTGTCGCGTGAGTGTGTCACCCTGGGCAATGGCTCCAACGATATCCTGGAACTGGCGACGCGCGCGTTTCTGACGCCGCAAAATTCAGCCGTGTATTCGCAATATTCATTTGCGGTGTACCCGATCGTGGTGCAGGCGGTCGGTGCAAAAGCGAACGTGGCTAAAGCCTTTGACGAATCGCATCCGAGCATGCCACTCGGGCATGACCCGGCGGCCATGCTCGCGAGTATTGATGACAGCACGCGCATGGTGTTCATTGCTAATCCCAACAATCCTACCGGTACCTGGCTGGCGCCGGATGTGCTGCATACGCTGGTCAGCGAGATACCGGATAATGTCATCGTGATCCTGGACCTGGCGTATAACGAATACATGGATCGGGATTTACAAATTGATATCGCGCGCTGGTTAGACCAATTTCCAAACCTGATCATCACCTGTACATTTTCAAAAATTTACGCGCTGGCGGGTTTGCGCATCGGCTATGCATTATCCGGTCCGGAGATCGCCGGCATTCTGAATCGTGTGCGACAGCCGTTTAATACCAACCTGCTGGCACAGGCCGCCGCGCTGGCATCGCTGGATGATCATGCGCATGTTGAAAAAAGCGTGACATTAAATAATACAGGCAAGGCGTACCTGATGCGGGCGCTGGATGAAATGAAACTGGCGTATTTGCCGACCATGGGCAATTTTATTTCGATCAACCTGAAGCAGGCTGCGCAGCCGATTTATGATGCGCTCTTGCACAAGGGTGTCATCGTGCGACCGGTGGCAAATTATTCAATGCCTGATTATATTCGCGTGACCATTGGCACTGATTCACAGAACCGGCGCTTCATCGCCGCGCTGCAAGAAGTGCTGGCCGAGGTGCCGGCATGAGCAAACCGCGCATCTGTATTATCGGCACCGGCCTGATCGGCGGCTCGCTCGCGCTGGCATTAAAACAGGCAAATTTCTGCGCAGAAATAATCGGCGCCGGGCGCACCGAGACGACGCTGAAAAAAGCCGTCGAACTCGGCGTTATCGATCGTTACCATGTGTCGATGGAAAAAGCCGTGGCCGAGGCAGACATTGTGGTGGTCGCAGTGCCGCTGAGCTCGATGCATGCCGTGTTCAGGGATATCGTCGCAGGACTCAAAGACACTGCCATTGTCACCGATGCCGGCAGCGCCAAGCAAAGCGTAATTATGGATGCTGCAAAAACCCTCGCCGGGCATTTCGAAAAGTTTGTTCCCGGACACCCGATTGCCGGCACCGAGCGCAGTGGAGTCAGCGCAGCTTTCAAGGAACTGTATCAGAAACGCCGGGTGATATTAACGCCCACAGAAAAAACATCGCCGCAGGCGGTCGAGCAGATCACTGCCATGTGGCAGGCAGCGGGCGCAGAAGTGGAATGCATGAGCGCGGAACACCATGACCTGGTGCTGGCAGGCACCAGCCATCTGCCGCATTTGCTGGCGTTCGGCCTGGTGGATTGTCTGCATAATCTTGAAGATGTTGGCGAGGTATTCCGATTTGCCGCCGGCGGTTTTCGTGACTTCACCCGCATTGCATCGAGTGACCCGGTAATGTGGCGTGACATTTGTTTAAGTAACAAAGAGGCCGTGATGGCAATGATGCGCCGCTACCGCGATGAAATGGACAGCATGTACCACAGCCTGGAAGAGGGTGATGGCGAAGCACTAAAAGAAATATTCGAACGCGCAAAAAAAGTCCGCGATGATTTTTGCGGGTAGTAAGTAATAAAATTTCCCACAGAGAACAAAAACAAGACACAGAAAAATAATTATCCACAGATGAACGCAGATAAACGCAGATAAAACAAAATTTGTGTTAGAAGCAGTTATAACATCCGTGTTCATCTGCGTTTATCTGTGGATAATATTTTTTTCTTTTAAGGTTTTAATTTCATATGAAATTTATTGTTAATGAGGGTGGTCGATTGCAGGGGCGGATTCGTGTGCCCGGTGATAAATCGATTTCGCATCGCTCTATCATGTTCGGCTCGATTGCCGAAGGTACAAGCCATATTAGTGGTTTTCTCGAAGGTGAAGATAGTCTCAACACACTGCGTGCATTCAGGGCGATGGGCGTTGAGATCGAAGGCCCGGATAATGGCAATGTTGTGATTCACGGTGTCGGCATGCACGGTTTAAAAAAACCGGCGCAGGCGCTCGACCTGGGTAATTCAGGCACTTCGATGCGCCTGCTCGCAGGCTTGTTGTCCGGGCAGGCATTTGATGTCGAGCTCACCGGCGATAGCTCGCTGTCAAAACGGCCGATGAAACGCGTAACGCATCCGCTGGCAGCGATGGGTGCAGTCGTGGACACCGATGATGATGGCAGCCCGCCTTTGCGTATACATGGCGGTCATCCGCTGTGCGGGATTGACTATGTTATGCCGATCGCGAGCGCGCAGGTCAAGTCGTGTTGCCTGCTTGCGGGTTTGTACGCAGATGGTAAAACCTGCGTGAGTGAACCGGCCACGACACGCGATCATACCGAGCGCATGTTGCACGCGTTTGGCTGGTCGCTGAGTCATGATGGCCCGACTGTGTGTGTCGAGGGTCCGGCAACTTTGACCGCCTGTGACATCGATGTACCCGCGGATATATCTTCAGCCGCGTTTTTTATGGTGGGTGCCAGCATTGCGGCCGGTTCCGAGATTGTGCTGGAACATGTCGGTGTCAATCCGACGCGTACCGGTGTTATTGATATTCTTAAACTGATGGGTGCGGATATCGAACTGCTAAACCAGCGCACAATCGGCGGCGAGCCGGTGGCGGACATTCGAGTGAAAAGTGCGCCACTGAAAGGCGCGCGTATTCCCGAAGAACTTGTGCCGCTGGCGATCGACGAGTTTCCGGCAATTTTTGTCGCCGCCGCCTGCGCTGCAGGTGAAACTGTGATTTCTGGCGCTGAAGAATTACGCGTCAAGGAAAGCGACCGTATCCAGTCGATGGCGGACGGTCTGCAGGTGCTCGGGGTGAATGCGGTGGCGACCCCAGATGGCATGATTATCCAGGGCGGTAATGGCCCTGGCAGTATTGGCACCGGGACGGTGCAAAGCCATGATGATCATCGAATCGCGATGGCGTTTGCCGTGTCTGCCCTGTGCGCGCGTGGCAAAATCGAAATCGAGGAATGCGATAATGTGAATACCTCGTTCCCGGGCTTTGTCGAACTGGCTGCGGCGGCCGGTCTCGATATCAGCTCGCTGGCTGACTAGATGGAACACGCGGTTCCGGTACTGACCCTGGACGGTCCCGGCGGAGTCGGCAAGGGCACTATTTGTCTGCGCGTGGCGCGCGAGACTGGCTGGCATATTCTGGATAGCGGCTCCCTGTATCGCCTGGTCGGGCTGGTAGCGGCGCGCCACGGGCTCGATCTGGATGCTTTGCCAAATCCTGAAATCGTAACGCAACTGGCTGAAATCGCAAAGAATCTTGATATAGATTATGTCGATCGTGGCGATCATCTGGGCATACTGCTTGCAGGCGAGGACGTGGCTGAGCTGATTCGCACTGAGCAGGTCGGCGCGCTGGCCTCGAAAGTGGCTGCAGTACCCGAAGTACGGGCCGCGCTACTGGCGCGGCAGCGGGCGTTTGCACGGCCGCCGGGGCTGGTGGCAGACGGGCGCGACATGGGCAGCGTGGTATTCCCCCGGGCGGGGCTGAAAATATTTCTTACTGCCAGCGCCGAAGAACGTGCGAAAAGACGTTATAAGCAGTTGATAGAAAAGGGAATAGGTGCTAATCTTCCCGGCCTTGTCGCGGAGCTCAAAGAACGCGACGAGCGCGATACGCAACGCTCAGCATCACCGCTCATTGCTGCCGCTGACGCCCACGTTATCGATACCACACATATGAGTATCGACGAGGTCGCCAATGCTGTACTGGACAAACTGCGACAGTGTTACGATTTATAGCGAAAGTATTTTTTTGTACCCTGGTATTTGTTTGCGAGTTTCAGATACGCGTTCAAATACGAGTTAAAAATAAAAGGATTTTCAGGTGGAGTATGCAGGCGCATACTCTGTATGTATAACTAACCCAACTGTGATAAGCATTTGTACAATGCGTTATTAACAGTCACCAATCACTTAAAACATTATGTCCGAAAGTTTTGCAGAATTATTTGAAGAGAGCCTGAACCAGACCGAAATGAGTGCTGGCAACATGGTCATTGGCACCGTTGTCGATATTCGCGATGGTTATGTCATGGTATCCGCAGGCCTCAAATCCGAAGGTGTTATCCCCGAAGAACAATTCCGAAATCTCGCCGGTGAGCTCGAAGTAGCCGTCGGTGATGATGTTGAAGTTGTGCTCGAAGCCGTCGAAGACGGATTCGGTGAAACCCGTTTATCACGTGAAAAAGCCAAGCGCGCCAAAGCATGGACTTCGCTGGAGAAATCTTTCGAAGCTCAGGAAATTATCAAGGGCGTGCTCACAGGCAAGGTCAAGGGCGGCTTCACTGTCGAACTCGGCGATATCCGTGCGTTTCTGCCGGGCTCGCTGGTCGATGTACGTCCGGTGCGTGATACATCTTACCTCGAAGGTAAAGAGCTCGAATTTAAAGTTATCAAGCTCGATCAGAAACGCAACAATGTTGTGGTTTCTCGCCGTGCTGTTGTTGAAACAGAATACAGTGCAGAGCGCGAGCAGTTGCTCGACAGTATTGAAGAAGGCAAAACCGTTAAGGGCGTAGTCAAGAACCTTACCGATTACGGTGCGTTCCTTGATCTCGGTGGTATCGATGGCCTGTTGCACATTACAGACATGGCATGGAAACGCGTGCGTCATCCTTCAGAAATTGTTGAAGTCGGTGATGAAATCGAAGTGGTTGTGCTTAAGTTTGATAAGGAACGCACCCGTGTATCACTTGGCCTGAAACAGCTGGGTCAAGATCCATGGGCCGAAATTGCACGTCGTTACCCGGAAGGCTCGCGCCTGTTCGGCAAGGTCAGCAACATTACCGATTACGGTTGTTTTGTTGAAATCGAAGACGGTGTTGAAGGCCTGGTACACGTTTCAGAAATGGACTGGACCAACAAGAACGTCAATCCTGCCAGCATTGTTACCCTGGGTGATGATGTTGAAGTCATGATTCTTGACATCGACCAGGAGCGTCGTCGTATTTCGCTGGGCATGAAACAGTGCCAGCCGAATCCATGGGACGAGTTCTCAGCCGGCCACAACAAGGGCGACAAGGTTAGCGGCAGCATCAAGTCGATTACCGACTTTGGTATTTTCGTCGGCCTGAACGGCGACATCGACGGCCTGATCCACATGTCAGACATTTCATGGGACATTCCTGGCGAAGAAGCGATTCGCAACTTCAAGAAGGGTGATGAACTCGAAGCCGTGATTCTCTCGATCGATCCAGAGCGTGAGCGTATTTCGCTGGGTATCAAGCAGCTTGAACAGGATCCTGTTTCATCTTTCATTGGTACCAACAAGAAAGGCGCTATCGTCAAGGGCGTTGTGAAATCAGTTGATGCCAAGGCAGCAATCATCGATCTGGGTGACGGTGTCGAAGGTACTTTGCGTGCTTCCGAGATCTCACGCGATCGCGTCGAAGATGTCACCATGGTACTTAAAGTTGGTGATGAAGTTGAAGCCAAGTTCATCGGTGTTGATCGCAAGAGCCGTGGTATGAATCTTTCTATCAAGGCGAAGGATGAGCAGGACGAAGCTGAAGCCATGAAGGATTACAGCAAGTCGCAGCAGACTGCCAGCACTACGTTTGGTGATTTGCTGAAGGAACAGCTTGATTCCAACGACTAATCGTTGATCTGACATTCAGTATTAATTTTTAACAGTATATAAACAGTTGACTAAAAGGGGATGATTTCAAAATGACTGATGAAAGCATAGACAGGTCCATGATGAAATCTGAGTTAATCGAGCGGATTGCGCGCAAGCAAAGTCATCTCGCCTACAAGGATGTAGAGCTGGCTGTTAAAAGTCTGCTGGAACAGATGAGTAATGCACTCTCGAGTGGTGAGCGCATTGAAATTCGCGGCTTTGGCAGTTTTTCACTGCATTTCCGTCCACCGCGTTCAGGGCGCAACCCGAAGACGGGTGACTCGGTATCATTGCCAGGCAAACATGTGCCGCATTTCAAACCCGGTAAAGAACTCAGAGAGCGTGTCAATAATTCGCTCAAGAAAAGTTAATTGCACTAGATTAATAAAACATCTGTTATATCTATCTTTGTATCGTTGTGTAAGCAACGCATTATTTGGTGAGCCGTGTTGTTCACACCCGTCCATTCTATTCTCGCAAGCAGGTCATTCGTGTGATTGATTTTTCCGATCCCACTGTATGGTTTATCATTGCGCTGTCCGCATTGCTGGCAGTTGCATGGTTCGGTTTTCGCCTGCGTATGCGTAAACCCTCAGGCCCGCCGGGATTTTCTGCTGATTATTTCAAAGGCCTTAATTATCTGCTGAATGATGAGCAGGGCAAGGCGCTTGATATATTTGTGCGCCTGGTGGAAAACAACTGGGAAATTGTCGATACACATTTTGCATTAGGCAAGATTTTCCGCAGGAACGGTGAGATCGATAAAGCTATAAAAATCCACCAGGGGCTGATTGCCCGCCCGTCATTGCCCGAGCGCTATCGCAGCAAGGTGCTGCTCGAGCTGGGTTATGACTACCTCGGCGCCGGCTGGTTTGATCGCGCAGAAGGCCTGTTTAAAGAAGTGCTGATTCACGATAAAAGTTCTGCAGAAGCGCGGCATAATCTTATTCTTATTTATCAGCAGGAAAAAGACTGGCACAAGGCGATAGATACCGCGGTCGACCTGTTTTCCGAAAATCCGTCAGACATCGGCCCAATGATTTCCCAGTACTATTGCGAGCTCGCAGACCTGGCGAAAGCCAAGGGCGATATTGCGCAGGTTGAACACAATGCAAAACAGGCGTTTCGATACGACGCGGGATCGGTGCGCGCATCTATCTTGCTCGCTGAAGAAGCAATTCGACGCAAGGATTACAGGTCGGCGATTCGTCATTACCAGCAAATCGAAAAACAGGATGCCGAGTATATGCCGGTGGTACTGGCCAGGCTGGTGGACTGCTACCACCAGCTAAATGCATCGGATGAATTGCTGGAGTATCTTGACAAGCTTGAATCCGGCCACAGTAACCTGTTACTGATGAAACTGCATGCTGCCGTACTTGAGCGTTACCAGGGTGAAGCGGCGAGTATTGCTTACCTGAATAAAGTGCTCAACAAGCAACCCAGCCTGCAGGTATTGCAGGAACTGGTGAATTATAAAGCACGTGATCGCGAGAATGACGAGGCAGCGTTTCTCGATGATGTGAAGGCTGCACTCAAGCTGATGCGCAAAGACAGCACGGAGTATCTTTGTAAACAATGTGGCTTTGGCTCGAATACCCTCTACTGGCAGTGCCCGAGCTGCCATAGCTGGGCGACAGTTAAACCCGGCGTGGTCAATGTGGCATGACCGTAAAAGCACCACGGGTGATAGTTGCACTGGATTATTCTGACAGTCAGTCAGCGCTGTCGCTGGTTGATCGACTCGACCCCGCACTGTGTCGTCTGAAAGTGGGTAAAGAGCTGTTCACCCGCTGCGGGCCGGAGATTGTACGCAGCCTGGTTGAACGAAAATTTGATGTATTCCTCGATCTAAAATTTCACGATATTCCAAATACTGTTGCCAGGGCGTGTGCAGCTGCTGCCGATCTCGGTGTCTGGATGCTGAATGTTCACGCTATGGGCGGCCCGGCAATGCTCGAGGCAGCGCGTAAGGCGCTGCCAGGCCATGACTCGCCATTGCTGATTGCGGTGACCTTGCTCACCAGCAGCGGCCCGCGTGAGCTCGAAGCACTCGGCATCAGCCAGACGCCGCTTGAACTTGTACAACGCCTCGCGACAATCACAGCAGCAGCCGGTCTTGATGGCGTGGTGTGTTCTTCACAGGAAGCTGCCATGCTTGCGCGCCAGCACGGTGACGACTTTGTGCTGGTAACGCCCGGTATTCGCCTGCAGGGTGCGGCCGAGGATGATCAGCAACGAGTGATGACACCTGCGCGTGCAGTTGCAGCGGGCGCGCATTATCTTGTTATCGGGCGACCCATTGTTCAGGCCGATGATCCAGTCCAGACTTTGCTTACAATAAATTCAGAAATTTCTGATAGCTGATTTTGCAGGCGCTGCCTATAGTTTAGCTCCCTTCAACTCACCATGGATGTGACCATGAAAGCTATCAAATCATTCGTACTGTTTGTATGTCTGTGTTTCAGCCTGCTGGCTCATGCCGGCGAAATCAATATCAATACCGCCGATGTGCCCACCCTGGCCAAAGAACTGGTTGGTGTTGGCAAGGCGCGTGCTGAAGCTATCGTTGCCTACCGCGAAACCAACGGCCCTTTCAAATCGGTAGATGACCTTGCCAGGGTCGACGGTATCGGCAATCGCACGCTTGAGAGCAACCGCAGCAAAATTGTTCTGAAGTAATTGCGCTGAACTCATCATCCTGAAGTAATTCAGGAGAGTCTGTTACGCAACAGGGCCCGCATTGCGGGCCCTGTTTGTTTTCGGACGCCATAGCTTGCTAGACTTGGCAGTCCGTAGTCCGATGTAGAACCATGTCAGTTTCATTATTCCAGGGTGCACATGCCTGCCTGATGCAGGCCGGCGTTGAATCAAAAGTGGCTGACACCCGGGCGCTCTATGCAGCCTGGCAGGCCGGGCAGGTCGTCAATGATGAGGCGACCACGGTCGAACGCATCGAAATACCCGGTCGCCCCGATCGGCCGGCCCTGGTGCCACCCAGTGATGTCTCCAGGCGTGGCTACAATTGCGTGGCAGGCAGGGTGCGGCTGGCACATGCGATTGCACATATCGAATTTAATGCGATTAACCTTGCGCTCGATGCGGTTTACCGTTTTCGTGGCATGCCTGATGACTATTATGCCGACTGGTTACAGGTCGCTGCTGAAGAGGCGCTGCATTTCAGCCTGTTGAACGCATACCTGGAAGCAAACGGCAGCGCCTACGGTGACTATGCTGCGCACAATGGCCTGTGGGAAATGGCGCTGAAAACTGACCATGATGTACTGACCCGAATGGCGCTGGTGCCACGGGTACTCGAAGCGCGTGGGCTGGATGTGACCCAGGCGATGATCAGGCGGCTTGAGCAGGCGAGAGACACCGCGCTGGTGGATATTCTGCAGCTGATTTTTCGCGATGAGATCGGTCACGTCAGGATTGGCAGCCACTGGTTCAACTATTTGTGCAAACTTGAAAATATCGACAGCCTGGACACTTTCAGGCGCTTGCTTGCGCAATACCATCAGGATACATTAAGCGGTCCGATGGACGAGCTGGCACGCAAGCAGGCCGGTTTCTCCCAGGCAGAACTGGATTTGCTCGCCGGGCGCGAGTGAATTTCATTGACATGATGGAAACGATTTAATGATTCGCAATATACTTTCAAATATAAGGGCAGGGTCTGGTTTAATGCTCTGCGCTGGCGTAGTTCATGCTGCTAGCGCTGAAAACCTGGCTGGTTACCAGCTGAGTTATGAAGAACAGGAGCCGGGGGTTGATGTCTATGCCACGCAGACCCTGGTAACTGATCGCTATTTACGTATCAATAACCCTGGTGACGATGACGGTTTTATACTCTACGATGACAAGCTAAAAACCATCTACAGCATCAGTCATTCAAATCGCTCAACGCTGGTGATGAAGCTGGCAGACTACAAAAAACTTGCACTCGACACCCTGGTAGACACCCGGTACCAGGCACTGGCAGGCGCACCGGCGATTTCAGGTATGCCGGTATATCAATATCGCGTAAGCGCAAAAGCCCGCGACGCTGAAGGTCAGGGCGCTGAAGTCTGCACCGATATTCAGCTCGCCGCCGGTCTATTGCCACAGGTCACAAAAATACTACATAACTACCAGCAGGTAGTTGCTTCCAGCCAGGTAAATAATCTGCACAAGATGCCCGAAGAGTTTCAGACCACCTGTGTTATTGCAGACCAGGTGTATAACACGGGTGACTATTATTTAAAGGGTTTGCCGGTGCTGGAGTGGCATACCAATGACAGGAAACGTGTACTGGTTGATTATAAAAAAATCGAGCTGGATGCTGAAACCTTCGTCAACCCTGAGGGTTATCGAGAGTTCACCCTGGATGACAGGTAGCTGTTATCGTGCTAGTTAATTTGTGCTGAAAATACAATTG
>JBATHJ010000004.1:0-2871 GCA_049666625.1 Gammaproteobacteria bacterium
GTACTGGGCACGCTCGCGCGTGCTGGAATATCTCAGCCAGGTCGCCAGCAAACTGCCACCGGCGGCGCGACCTGAACTCGGGCCGGATGCTACCGGTGTGGGCTGGGTGTACGAATACGCGCTAGTGGACAGAACCGGCCAGCACGATTTGTCGCAGTTGCGCAGCCTGCAGGACTGGTTTCTGAAATACGAATTACAGACCGTGCCCGGTATATCCGAAGTCGCCACCATCGGCGGCATGGTCAAGCAGTACCAGGTGGTGCTCGACCCCGACAGCCTGCGCGCCTACGGCCTGCCCCTGTCGAAAGTGAAACAGGCCATCATGCAGGGCAACCAGGAATCGGGCGGCGCTGTGCTGGAACTCGCCGAAGCCGAGTACATGGTGCGCGCCACCGGGTATATCGATTCGCTCGACGATTTAAAACACATACCGCTCGGCGTCAACAAACAGGGCACACCGGTATTATTAAAAGACGTCGCGCAAATCCGGCTCGGCCCGCAACTGCGTCGTGGCATTGCTGATCTCGATGGTGAAGGTGAAGTTGTTGGCGCAGTAGTCATCATGCGCTTCGGCGAGAACGCACTGACCACGATCAACGCCGCTAAAGCCAAGCTGAAGGAACTCGCGCGCAGCCTGCCCGACGGTGTCGAAATTGTCGAAACCTATGACCGCTCTGCGCTGATCAAGCGCGCGGTGAATAATCTTAACAGCAAGCTGGTGGAAGAATTTATCGTAGTTGCGCTGGTGTGTGCGCTGTTTCTGTTTCACCTGCGTTCCGCGCTGGTTATTATTATATCCTTACCCGTCGGAATACTGATTGCTTTCATCGTGATGGAACGCATGGGCATCAACGCCAACATCATGTCACTGGGCGGCATTGCCATCGCCATCGGTGCGATGGTGGATGCCGCGATCGTGATGATCGAAAACGTGCACAAGCACATGGAAAAAACCGAGGTCACCGACGACAACCGCTGGCAAATTATGCGCCAGGCAGCTTCTGAAGTCGGGCCACCGTTATTCTTTTCTTTGGTAATCATCACCCTGAGTTTTTTACCGGTGTTCACCCTGGAAGCACAGGAAGGCCGCATGTTTGCCCCGCTGGCGTATACTAAAACGTTTGCCATGGCAGGTGCAGCTTTGCTATCCATCACGCTCGTGCCGGTGCTGATGGGCTTATTCATACGCGGGCGCATCACGCCTGAACATAAAAACCCGATCAACCGTTTTTTGATTGCCGCTTATCGGCCGTTTATTAATGCGGTACTCAAGGCGCCTAAAACAATACTGGTCATATGCCTGCTGATCGTGCTG
Source organism: Gammaproteobacteria bacterium (assembly GCA_049666625.1). Taxonomy (GTDB): domain Bacteria; phylum Pseudomonadota; class Gammaproteobacteria; order SZUA-229; family SZUA-229; genus JASBSR01. Next base: position 1,316 of record JBATHJ010000004.1, read on the forward strand.
GCAGGCGCATGGCCCATGACCCAGCTGGGCTCCGAATTCATGCCTGATCTTGATGAAGGTGACTTGCTCTACATGCCAAGCACCTTCCCCGCAGTGTCAGCAGGCAAAGCACAGGAAATATTGCAACAGACAGACCGGCTGATTCGCACAGTGCCGGAAGTAAAACGCGTGTTCGGCAAAGTCGGTCGCGCCGACTCTGCCACTGACCCTGCACCGCTCACCATGATCGAAACCACGATCCTGCTCAAACCAAAAGATGAATGGCGCGAAGGCATGACCATGAGCAAGTTAAAACAGGAACTCGATCAGCTGGTGAAAATCCCCGGCCTGACCAATGCCTGGGTGATGCCGATCAAGAACCGTATCGACATGCTGGCCACCGGCATCAAGACACCGGTGGGTATCAAAGTTGCCGGTCCCAACCTGGAAACTATTGAAACCATCGGCAAGCGTATCGAAGAAGTGATTAAACAGGTGCCGGGTACGGTATCGGTGTATTCCGAGCGTGTTGTCGGCGGACGTTATGTAAACATTAACATCGACCGCGTTGCAGCCTCGCGCTTTGCATTGAATGTTGCAGACATACAGGAAGTAGTCAAAACCGCCATCGGTGGAATGACCGTGGGCATGAGCGTGGAAGGCCTGGAACGCTACCCGATTAATATGAGATACCCGCGTGATGTACGTGACTCGCTGGAAAAGCTGCGTAACCTGTCACTGATTACACCCACCGGTGCGCGTATCCCGCTGGCGGAAGTCGCCGAGATCCGCATCGACAGCGGCCCGGGCATGATCAAAACCGAGAACGCACGCCTCAATGGCTGGATCTATATCGACATCGAAGGCCGTGATCTCGGTTCGTATGTGAAACAGGCGCACCAGGTGGTGGCCGAACAGGTTGATCTGCCCACGGGATATTCGGTGTCGTGGTCGGGCCAGTTTGAATTTATGCAACGCGCCATCGAACGCCTCACCACGGTGGTGCCGGTGACGCTGGTGATTATTATCCTGCTGCTGTACATGAATTTTCGAAATCTTACCGAAGTCATGATTATCATGGGCACGTTGCCTATGGCGCTGGTCGGTGGTTTCTGGTTGCTGTACTTGCTCGACTACAACCTGTCGGTGGCCGTGGGCGTAGGTTTTATCGCGCTATCCGGCGTCGCGGTTGAAATCGGCGTGCTGATGCTGGTGTATCTCAACCAGGCATTGCAGCAACACAAAGAACAGGTAATCCGTTCAGGTAAAGACCTCACGCGCGAAGAAATTCGTTCAGCCGTGATCGACGGTGCGCTGTTGCGCGTGCGTCCGATCATGATGACTGTGACGACTATTATCGCCGGCCTGTTACCCATCATGCTCGGCAGCGGCACCGGTTCTGAAGTCATGCGCCGTATCGCCGCACCCATGGTCGGCGGTATGATGAGTGCAACCATCCTTACCCTGGTGGTCATACCTGCTGTGTTCTTACTGTGGAAACAGCGTAACTTGAACAGTCATTAAACTGAGGGCGTACACATGAATCATGTTGATCCTGTTTGTGGCATGACAGTAAC
>JBATHJ010000005.1:0-1884 GCA_049666625.1 Gammaproteobacteria bacterium
GAGCATGCGAGGATGTCGGGGTTGGGAGCATGCGAGGATGTCGGGGTTGGGAGCATGCGAGGATGACGGGGTTGGGTGGATTTGATCTTTCGAAATAGTGGTTCGGAATGACCGCCTCGTAAGTCACCGGTTAGATATTGTATCAATATAAATTCAAAACAGCGCCAGCTGGCTGCTGGTAAAGTCCTTTTGATCCAGCAGGTTTGAAAATGAAACCCCCAGTAAACGCACGGGATGAATATCTGCATCGGTTTTCGCCAGCAGCGCAGGGATTATCGCTTGTGCAATTTCACTTATAGAAATAACTGTGTCGCTGGTATAGCTTCGTGTCACCTGGGTGAAATCGGTGTATTTCACTTTGATCGTAAATGTGTACGCCAGCAGCTCACGTTGTGCCAGGTTTTCAAGCACATCATCCAGCAGGCTGTTTAACTGCTGGATCATTTCATCGATACTCGACAGGTCATGCTGAAATGTGGTTTCGGCGCCGAGAGATTTACGTACGCGATCACTGGAGACCTCACGCTGATCGATGCCGCGGGCAATATCGTAATAATACTCGGCTGAATTGCCGACCAGTTCATGTAACTCCAGCAGGGTTTTGCGTTTTAAATCACCGCCGGTATTAATGCCGTGGGCTTTCATTTTCGCTTCGGTGACTTTGCCGACACCGTGGAAGCGGCCAATGGGCAGGTCATTCAAATACCGTTCGGCTTCACCGGGCAGGATGACGAACTGGCCATTGGGTTTGTTTTGATCAGAACCCAGTTTCGCGAGGAATTTATTGTAGGAAATGCCGGCCGATGCAGTGAGCTGCAGGTGTTCGAAAATTTTTGCGCGCAGCTCTTTTGCCATCAGGCTGGCCGAGTTGTCGCATTGTTGGGTGTCAGTCACATCGAGGTAGGCTTCGTCGAGTGACAGCGGTTCGACCAGGTCAGTGTATTCATGAAAAAGTTTATGAATTTGTACTGATACCTGTTTATATGCCGTAAACCGGGGGCGCACAAATATTGCCTGTGGGCACAGCTGGTAAGCACGCGAACAGGGCATGGCGGAATAGATGCCGTACTTGCGCGCTTCATAGCTGCTGGCCGCCACCACGCCGCGCGAGTCTGGCTGGCCACCGACAATGACGGGTTTGCCTTTTAGCTCGGGAAAATCGCGTTGTTCCACCGCGGCAAAAAAAGCGTCCATGTCGATATGTATTATTTTTCGGTTCATAAGTGGGAATGGGGCCAGCCTTGATCGACATGATATCAATATATCAAACAGGAAGGTTGGCAAGATCACACAGGCAGGGCGGGCATTGCCCGCCTGAATTGTGTGCCTTCGGCTGGGGATTGACGGCGGGCAGTGCCCGCCCTACCTGTCTGGTTTTGTAGTATTTGTTTGAGTTAATGGATATCTGCATAAGGTGGGGAGATTTCCTGAACAGAATTTGTTATTAGTATTAATGGTGGACAGGCAGGCATTGCCTGCCATCTTTTCATGATTCATGGAGGAACTATGCCAAATTATCGAAGGGCCAGGACCGCAGGCGGGACTTATTTTTTTACGCTTGTGACGCATAAGCGTAAACCAGTATTTAAACACCCTGATTACCGAGATGCATTGCGACAGATCGTTGCAGAGGTTCGCTATGAGCATCCCTTTGCAATTGATGCCTGGGTATTACTCCCAGACCACATGCATGCGATCTGGACTATGCATGCTGACAGCAGTGATTATTCAATGCGCTGGGGTTTGATCAAGGCAAGATTTACGAAATATATTCGCCAAACTGATAATTCACTAGTTTCACGTACCATTAGTATCTGGCAAAAACGTTTCTGGGAACATGAAATACGAGATCAAAAAGATCTCAACAATCATATAGATTACCTG
>JBATHJ010000006.1:0-1857 GCA_049666625.1 Gammaproteobacteria bacterium
CAGTGGCTGCCAGTGCGAGAAACAGGGGACGGCAAAGTGATTGCTTGATTCGGATGGCTGCGCCCCGGTACATCATTTAGAGACTCATAGATTAAAACCTGTGAAGAATTGACACAAGCTAAATGCGATAAGGCGTTGTGGAATAAGCATGGATGGCGGAGAGGGAGGGATTCGAACCCTCGGAACTACAAGTAGTTCACCTGATTTCGAGTCAGGCCCATTCGGCCACTCTGGCACCTCTCCGAATGATGGTATTCGACCCTGGCAATACGCCTGCGTGTCGAGCGCTAAAGCGAGAAGCGGATACTATAGCCTTAGCCCTGAATTTGAAAGGCTGCGCGCGTGTAATAGCTAATTCTTATGCAATGCCCAGCCGGGTGGCGAGCTGCTCTGCGGTGGCTTTCAGTTCATCGACCCACTCATCTCGCCGCCGCTCGATCGGGGCCGAGATCGAAAGTCCGGCTTCTATCTGGCCATTGCGGTCGTGCAGCAACACGCCGATACAACCCACACCGGTTTCGGCTTCTTCATCATCATAGGCAAAACCGGCGCGCACACAGCCCGAAACGTGGTTCACCAGCTGTTCTTCATCGACCAGGCTGTAGCGCGTATATCCCGGCAGGCCGGTGCGACGCGCGTATTCCCGGCAGGCGGTATCACCGGCTTCGCCCAGCATGAGCTTGCCCACGGCGGTGACATGCAGCGGGGCGCGACTGCCAATGCGCTGCTCGACGCGCATCATGCGTTCGGGCAGGGCGCGATCAAGATACACCACTTCATCTCCCTCGCGCACCGTGAGATTCACTGTCTCACCGATCTGGTCGCGCAGCGCCTCCATCAACGGCAGGGCCTCGCGCCTCAGGTCCTGGTGCGAAGCGACGCGACTGCCCAGCTGCAGCATGCGTATGCCCAGGCGGTAATGATTGCCCTCGCGTGCGACCAGCCCGTTCGCGATTGCCGAGCCCAGGATGCGAAACGCGGTTGAGGGATGCAGCCCGGTCTCGGCCGCGAGTATTTTCAGGCTGGCAGGTTCACGGTTGCGCGCGAGGGCCTCCAGCAGTGCTGTGAGGCGGTCGATGACCTGGATTGAGCCGGGTTGTTTGGGTTTCATATTTCGTATCGTGAAATCGATTGCGTATTGCGAAATTATAGTGCATGGCATAGATTATATGCAACTGATTATGACTGGGCCCTGAGGAGTCTGAATATGAATACTGTTACCCAACGTGCACCTGCGATCACTGATTTTCGCGATGGCATTCAATATTTCGCCGAGCCCTGGGACGGTGCCGAGCAACTGGCAGCCGAGCCTGCGATTGGCGAGGGCAGTACTGCGATTGCCAATGCCGCAGATCCTGCCGCGGTGTTCCAGACCCTGCAGGCGGCGGATGCCCTGCGCTACCTGACACTGCAGATCTGTGGCAGCAAGGCTTCGGGCCATCCCGGCGGCTATGCCTCGTCCGCCGAAGCGCATGCCGCGCTGATGATGCTGGGTCACAAGCACATCGTTACTGAAGTGGGCCACCATGCCCCGGGTTTTTACAGCGCCATGTTTCTCGACGGTTCACTGGAAGCCATGGACATACACAACGTAACTGACCTGCGTGCGCGTTTTCGTGAACGCCACGGTTTGCTAGGACACCTGTCCGGTGCTATTCCCGGCTTGCTGGCACCTGCCGGTCCACTGGGGCAGGGTGAACATTTTGCCATGGGCGGTGCGCTGCTCAATCCCGGTACCCTGTTCCCGGTCACCATTGGTGACGGCGGCCTCGGTGAGCCCTACATCATGTCGGCCTTCATGCATTTCAAAACCGCGTTCCCGCAGGTCACCAACTTTTTGCCGACACTGATCTGGAA
>JBATHJ010000007.1:0-3750 GCA_049666625.1 Gammaproteobacteria bacterium
TCCACCACCGAGATCGGCCCGTAGCTAGCGTGCCAGCATTACACACAATACAGCGGAGGCCCTATGCCACTCAGCGATGAAAAAAAACACGAAACCCGCGACCGTCTGAGTCGTGACCCGGATTTTCGAGACGTGTTTTTAACCGAAGCACGTAATATGTATATGAAAGCGCTGGAATTCAATCCCGAGCTTGAACAGGCGATCAACACCTTTGAACAGATTATGGGTGCCGATCCCGGCAGTCATGAATTTGACGAAGGTAAGGATGATGAAATCGATATATTCGAAAAAATTCTCGACGCCAGCGATAACCAGAACCTGCTCGATGAAAAAAATGCGAGCACGATAAACTAACACCAGGTGAGTGTGATGAAAAAAATATTGATTGCAGCAAGCGGATTGTTTTTTGTCAGCGGCTGCCTGCAGGCAGAAGACCCGAAGAACATCGCCCAGCAATACTGGCAGGCGATGCAGGCGGGTGACATGACCACCGCGCGCACACTGGTGTCAAACGATTCCCAGGCAGCGTTTGATGAATACGCAAACCTGCCGGCTGATCGTAAAATACCACTCAACGCAGTCGCGCTGACTGACAGCCGTACCGTGGTGACAACCATCGTCAACTCGGGCAACACTTCAAAAGAATTTAATACCGTGCTGGTGATGCAAAATGGTCAATGGGTGGTTGATGCCAGCGAAACACGCATCCCGCCAGCGCCGACCGATGTCGAAAAACACCTGAATGAAATGGCAGACAAATTTTCAAGTTCTGCTGAAAAGAACATCGAACACCTGGAACGGTCACTGGATGAAGGCATGCAGTTGCTAGACGAGTTATTGCAGGAAGGCTCAAAGGAAATGGGTGAGTCGTTCAACAAGGGCATGAAAGAATTCAACGAGTCACTCAACGAAGCGCTGGAAAAACTGAAACAGAAACGCCAGCAACAACAGCCACCACCCGCACCGCCGGGTGAAGGCGAAGGCATGATCTAATAACCCGGGCACGCCTCACAAAGTAATGCGCTCGCGCGGTGACGGGATATTGGCATACCAGTTGTGTACATCCATGAACTGTTTTTGCAGCACCAGCATTTTTTCTATTTCGCCATGCACCAGGTACAATTTGGGCCTGCTTTTGAAATGGTCCGCCCAATTCAATAATTGCTGCTGTCCGGCGTGTGCTGAAAAACCACCCAGGGTATGCACCTGTGCATTGACTGCGATTTTTTCACCCATGATGTTTACCCGCTTCGCACCGTCAACGAGTATTCGCCCGAGCGTACCACGCGCCTGGAAACCAACGAATACCAGCTGATTATTTCGGTGCCAGAGATTGTGCTTGAGATGATGCCGAATACGGCCACCGGTGCACATACCACTGCCCGCAATAATGATTGCACCACCGCTGATATTATTCAGTGCCATTGATTCTTCGGTACTCTGGGTAAATGTCAGCATCGGCAACCAGCTGACCCAGCCTGACTTGATGCTTTTATTAAACTCGGGGTCGTCCTGGTTATACAGACGGCTGTGTTTGACATACACCTTGCTAACACTGGTGGCCATCGGGCTATCGAGAAATATTTTTTGTTGTTTCAGCTTGCCTTCGCGATGAAATTTTCCGAGGCGGTACAACAGGTCCTGGGTACGCCCAACAGCGAACGAAGGAATATAAACATTGCCGCCCTTTTGCATGGCAACATCCAGTATTTCTGCAAACTCATCGAGTGTTTCATCCTGCGGACGATGATTGCGATCACCGTAGGTCGATTCGAGCATTAACACATCGGCTTCATCAACCACTTCAGGATCGCGCAGCAAGGGTGAGCAATTGTTGCCGAGGTCGCCGGAAAATACCAGCTTGCGCGTCGCGCCTGATTCATTAATCCAGACTTCAACAATCGCCGAGCCGATAATATGGCCGGCATCACGATAGCGCAGCTCGATACCCGTTACGACTTCGGCGCGCTCACCATATGAAATCGGCACAAGTTGCTCAAGCACCTGTTCGACATCTTCAATTTCATACAAGGGCTCGATCGGGTCTTTGCCGGAACGCGCACGACGACGGTTTTCCCACTCATTGTCTTTTTGTTGCAGGAATGCGGCATCCTTCAACATAATATCAAGCAGGTCCGCGGTCGGCGTGGTGACATATATTTCACCACCAAAGCCTTCACGCACCAGCCGCGGCAATAGCCCGCTGTGATCAAGATGTGCATGCGAGATAATGACGGCATCGATTGATTTGGCATCAAAGTCAAATACCCTGTCCTGATCACGGTCCTTCTTCTGATTTGAGTTGCGCTCACCCTGGATCATGCCGCATTCGAGCAGTACGCGAACAGATTCGGATTCAATCAAGTAGCAAGAACCTGTCACTTGTTGTATTGCGCCGAGAAATTGTAATGTCGCCATGGTTGCTCCCATTAATATGTTTCGATTTTGCACCAGCTATTGCGAGAATAGCCATATCTATATCAAATCCAGTGCGATTCGGAAAAACGCTTTGGCGAATTAATACTTTCGCCTCCCTGGAAACGGTAATACAGCAGCCAGCCTGGTACCACACCTTAAAAGCTTCACTCGGCGCCATAATTGTTAAGCTTTATTACTATTACATCGCCGAAAACTTCTCCATAGCTTTACTGTCTTACCGCGGACGCAACCTGACTTGCAACGCTTGCCTGGCATGTCTGTTTAAGATAGAGTCCGCGCGCGCTGTCAGCAAGGCCGTTTAAATGAGGTAATGTTATGAAGAACAGTTTTCTTTTCCGGTTTTCAACCCTGGGATTTTTTCTCGCCTTGTTCTGCCTCCTGCCCGCCTGCGATGACAATTTCGATATAAACCTGGGTGACGGCTCCAGCACAGGACTCAAGCTGGACGTCACCCAGCAACCACAGGTCAGCTGGCTTAGCAGCAACGGTAAAACACAGGTCATCCTGCAGTTTTCTGCTCGCGACTCAAGCGGCGCGCCGCTGACCGAAGACCAGATTGATGTCCAGCTTAAGCTCGACGGCAATCCCATTGATGTGGAATCCATGCTCAACCAGTCATCGACTGAACTTGAAGTGAATCTTTATTTCGCCATGGTGCTGGATGGCAGTTTCTCGATGACCCAGCATAACCCGCCCGCTTTCGAACCAATGAAAACAGCTGCACGCAACAGTTACCAGCAGGTTCTTGATCTATGGAGCACACGCCCGGGCGCAGTAAAATTTTCCCTGATCTGGTTTGACGAAGTCATGAACCAGAGCATGTATAACATGAATATTGCACGCGACTGGTTCCCTGATGACATCCTGTCGATACCCGAACCCGCCGCCGGCACTGCCACCAAACTCGATTCCGCGGTTAATGTCATGGCCGATTATCTTAAGGCCGAATACGACAATGGCATTTTCAATGGTGCACGTGATCAGTACGTGATGCTCGTATTCTCTGACGGTGCCGATAATTACAGCTACTGGGATAACAGTGGCATCAATAGCACGCTGAGCACCACGTCCGGCGCCAGTTACCAGCAGTACGGCACAATTCCGACCACGCTGGAAACCGCAAAAGCAGCCATCACGGCACACCCGCGACTGACCTCGCATGTCATCGGTCTCGGCTCTGCGATCAATGCCAGTGAACTGACGCAGATTGCGCAGGCAGGCAACGGTACGTTTCAGGCCAACCCCAGCAGCCAGAATATCGGCGCGCTGTTCCAGCGCGTGTTAAATGAATTCACCACCATCCTGGCGCGT
>JBATHJ010000008.1:0-4116 GCA_049666625.1 Gammaproteobacteria bacterium
TCCTGCGCGGTGTTCGATGCTGACGGCGAGCTCTGTGCACAGGCGGCGCATATTCCGGTGCATCTCGGCAGTATGGCGTATGCCATGCGCGATATTGTCGAGGCCGTGCAATGGCAGCCTGGTGACATGCTGTGCCTGAATGACCCGTACCGCGGCGGCACGCATCTGCCTGATGTGACGCTCATTGCAGCCCTGTTCGTGAATGCGGATCTGGCTGGATTTGTCGCCAATCGTGCCCATCATGCAGATATCGGCGCCGAAACTCCGGGTTCAATGCCATTATCATCCAGCCTGAACGAAGAAGGTGTGCTGATTTCGCCAGTGTTGCTGGTAAAACAGGATCAGATTGTTGATACGGTGATGGATGACATCATGTCGCGCATGCGCAATCCCGTGGAATCACGCGGCGATTTTATTGCCCAGATTGCAGCCAACCGTCGCGGACTGCTGCGCCTGGTCGAACAGGTCGAAGCCATGGGGCTATCACGCTATCGTCAAGCGCTCCGGGCACTCAATGATTACGCCGAGCAACTTGCTGCGGTGAGCCTGGGTTACATTCCTGCGGGTGAATACCGTTTCGTTGATATGCTGGACGACGATGGCATGGGGCATGTCGATATCCGGATCGAGGTTTGTATCCGTATCGATAAGGGCATCATCGAACTTGATTTCAGCGGTACCAGCGAGCAGGTGAGTGGCAACGTCAACTGCCCACTGTCCGTCACCGCCGCTGCCGTGTATTACGTGTTCCGCTGCCTGTTGCCGGCGCAGGCGCCGGCCTGTGCCGGCAGTTTTCGGCCCATTCGCATCCACGCCCCCGAAGGCTGTTTGCTGAATGCGCGCTATCCCGCAGCGGTAACCGCGGGCAATGTGGAAACCAGCACACGTATTGTCGATGTTATTCTGGGCGCGCTGGCTAACGCCATACCAGAAAAAATACCCGCGGCTTCGCATGGCTCGATGAACAATATCGCCATGGGCAGCACGCTGGCGCCGGCATGGGATTATTATGAAACCATCGGCGGTGGCATGGGCGCGAGCCAGTCATCGGGCGGTCTCGATGCGGTACAAACCCATATGACCAACACGCTCAACACGCCGCTGGAATCGCTCGAAATGAATTACCCGCTGCGCGTAACGCGCTACCAGGTCAGACAGGGTTCAGGCGGCGCCGGCAGGCACGCCGGCGGCGATGGCATTATTCGTGAGTTTGAATTTCTGCGTGCGGCACAGGCCACGATACTGAGCGAGCGCCGTACCCACCCGGCATGGGGCGCGGCAGGTGCAGATGCGGGTGCCAGCGGCAAAAATTTCCATAATGGAAAATCTCTCGGCGGCAAAGTATCGTTATCATTACAACCGGGCGATAGTCTGACAATTGAAACCCCGGGCGGTGGTGGTTTTGGTTCGGAAGAATAAAACTTTGCCACAGAGGTCACAGAGCGCACAGAGGTAAAAGATAAAATATTATCCGCAAAAAACGCAAAGGACGCGAATAATACAGGATAGTTAAATGACGCTTCCTGAGAGCTATTGCAACGTGCCAGGCCTGATATGCTGTGTGTGAAATCCAAAATTACTTTATTGCGTTCTTTGCGTTTTTCGCGGACTATCGTTTTCAGTTTTTTACCTCTTTGCGCTCTGTGACCTCTGTGGCAAATCTTTTTAATATCTTTCCGGGAATAATAAATGTGCGGTATTAACGGTGAATTAAGATTCGATGACGCAAAGCCATCGCTGGAAACCTGCCAGCGCATGATGGCAAAACTCGAACGGCGCGGCCCTGACAGTGCTGGTCACTATATCAACGGCCCGGTGGCACTGGGCCATCGCCGGCTTGCGATTATCGATCTCAGCGAAAAATCATCACAGCCGTTCGTTGATGATGCAAACGCCATTGCGCTGGTATTCAACGGTACGATTTACAATTATCCTGAATTGCGTATCGAGCTGCAGCATTATGGTCATCGGTTTGTAAGTGATGGTGATACCGAAGTAATTCTCAAGGCGTACGCGCAATGGGGTGTCGACTGCCTGCATCACCTGCTCGGCGTATTTGCGTTTGCCATCTGGGACAAAAAAACAAAGCAGTTGTTTGTTGCGCGTGACCGTGTCGGTATCAAGCCGCTGTATTTCTCCACTAACAAGCAGCGATTTTTATTCGCATCGACAACACAGGCGCTGCTTGCTGCGGACAGTGCTATCGATACCGATATAGATGCGCTTGCGTTGCACAACCTGTTTACGCTCCACGCCGTGGTGCCCGCGCCGCGCACGGTGCTGAAGGGTATACACAAGCTGCGTCCCGCGCATTACATGCTGATCAGTGCGGATGGCTCGATTAAAGAGCAACGTTACTGGTCATTGTGCGCGAAGCGTCCGCGCCACGCGATGGATGAGGCTGAATGGATAGACGAAATCCATACATCGCTAAAGCAGGCGGTACACCGTCGTAAAACTATTGCCGATGTCCCCGTGGGTGTGCTGCTTTCTGGCGGGCTGGACTCCAGTTTGCTGGTGGCATTGTTGTCCGAAGCCGGGGTTGAAAATCTCAAGACTTACTCGGTGGGTTTCGAAGACCATCCGGATGAACGCGGTGATGAATTCGAATTTTCCGATGAAGTGGCGCAATGCTTTAATACCGAGCACCACCGCTTTATTGTCAGTAACAGTGAGGTGCTGCCGCGTTTACCGGAAGCGTTCGCAAACATGACCGAACCGATGTTCGGCCAGGATGCGGTGGCGTTTTACCTGCTGTCTGAAGTGGTTTCAAAAGACGTCAAGGTAGTGCAAAGCGGGCAGGGTGCCGACGAGGTCTTCGGCGGATACTTCTGGTATCCGCGGATTCATCATTCAATCGCCAGCGGCGTTGGCCGTTTCGCGGAACATTATTTTGACCGCAGCCATGATGAATATCTCGATACCGTTGCCGAGCGCTTTCGCGGCGAAGATTACACCACGAAAATTATCGGCGAGCTGATGGATGACATCGAAGCCGACGAATATATCGATCGCGTGCTGGCGCTGGATGTCACCACGCTGATTGTCGACGACCCGGTGAAGCGCGTTGATAACATGACCATGGCCTGGGGGCTGGAAGCGCGCGTACCGTTTCTCGATCAGAACCTGATCGAACTCGCCGCGCAAATGCCGCCGGAATATAAACTGCAGACCGCCGGCAAATACGCGCTCAAGAAAATTTCACGCGGGCTGGTGCCGGACAGCGTGATCGACCGCCCCAAGGCGTATTTTCCGATGCCGGCGCTAAAATATGTGCGTGGCGAGTTTCTCGAGTTCATGCGCGAGATTTTACTCGCGCCAGCGGCACAGCAGCGCGGCCTGTATAACCCGGTGTACGTGGAAAAATTACTCAAGACGCCCGAGCAGTGGCATACCCGGTTGCAGGGCAGCAAGCTCTGGCACCTGGCGGCGCTGGAGCTGTGGCTGCAGATGAATATCGATACCAAGTAAGTAAGCAGGCAGGGTGGGCAGAGCGCAGCGTTCGCTTATGGCGGGCAGTGCCCGCCCTACAAAAAGCAGGCTTCTGATAAATATTGCTACATAGCTGGAGGTCGGGTGGGCATTGCCCACCATTGCAATGTCGGGCAGTGCGCGACCGGTATACTTCAGCAGAACGTGGCTAAGTTGCTGGCGTGCAGTGCGGCCTGCCTTGAAACTGCGCCCTGTCATCCCCACGTAAACGCGTATACCATGATTTTTAGTGGTTTATTATTCCGCGCGAGGGGTCTATCCTTCGAGCATTCTAACGAACAGGTGGTGAATATGGCTGACGTATTAGACAGAATTGACGAGCAGGTCAAAGGCAACAAGATCATGATTTATATGAAAGGCACACCGCAGTTTCCGCAGTGCGGCTTTTCTGGGCGCACGGTTGAAGCGCTGAAACAGTGTGGCCATGAGTTCGCGTATTGCAACGTGCTGGCTGATCCGGAAATATTCGAGAACCTGCCGCGTTATGCAGACTGGCCGACGTTCCCCCAGGTGTATGTCAATGGCGAGCTGATTGGCGGCTGCGATATCACCCTGGAAATGTTCCAGGCCGGTGATTTGCAAAAGATGATCGACCAGCCAGTGGCGAGTTGATCACATTGCATC
>JBATHJ010000009.1:0-10790 GCA_049666625.1 Gammaproteobacteria bacterium
GTTTAGATCAAAGTTTTATTTTTTGCTTTATGGACACAAAAGTCCAGACCAGCGGATCACATTCCGCTATTAAATGCCACTACAGAAGCTGGGCTTTTCCACCGACCGCAACCCGCCACCGATTGTAGATAGCTATGGATTCGACCGATGGCATCGGGCACTGTTCCGCAACGTGCTTCGAATAACCCGCCTGGTGCATTCCGAATCGGCGGCGCGACAAATCCATCGAAACCTGGATTTCCAGGAACCATGCTTACGTTCGGATGGGGCAGACAGGCACAACAGGCATGTAGCAGGCGAAGACCTGCTACCAGGTTGCTGAGGACTATGTTCACTGCCTGATTCAGAGTTACCGAAACAGTGGCACAAGCCAGCACTTCAGTCGCTTTTCATACATCGACGCTATAACTATACATCAGCAAAGGGTAATACTATAGCCCCGTTAAGGGATAGACAGGCTCATTGCCCGACGACGAAGCCCAGCACGGTAGCACCAAGCTCAGCATTGAGTTTTTTCTCGATACTGGCGCGCAAGCGAGCAGCCAGTTGCGCAGGCTGGCTGGCAGATACTTTCAGCGGCCAGGACTTCTGCCCGCGAACGCTGCCGTCAGGCGCCTCGAGGCGCAACGCCAGTGTGGCACGTTGCCAGTACCAGTTTTGCTGGCGGAATGAAGGCTGCGAAGTAACATCGAGTCCGAGACGATAACCACCACTGGCGCCAGTGGCAATAAACCCGGCCTTCGCCATCGCACCGCGGAGTATGGTTTCGAGGCCGCCGACGCTATCGTCATTGACCACTGCCTGCATTTCCAGTGCACTCATCGCCTGTTGCAGTCGATTTCTGAGCTCTGCCCGGTTCCATGGCGCCGGCATACCGCGCCCGCTGAGATCAATCACTTTCAGGGTTTTCTGCAGGGTTTGACGCTTTTGCTGGGCCGTCAGTGCATTTTGCAGTGCCGCAACTTTTAACAGGCCGTCGGTTTCGGCCTGCGCGTGCTTGATTTCATAGTCGGTTTCGGTGTCGAGCTTTTCAATTTCCGAGCGAATATTGTTGCCTGCCTGGTGGCGATCGAGCACAGCCAGTGCATAGTGCGTGAGATCATCCGGGTTTTGCCATTGCTCGGCGATGCGTGCGCCATCGATTATTTTGTCAGTGCTGACATTGATGCGTGAATCGATACGCTGTGTACTTTGCACGGTTTCAACACCGTCGACTTTGTGCGAGGCTACGTCCTGGGTCGTAGTCGCAGACTCGCGGATGCGCAGCTCAAACACTTTTGCCAAATTCGCCTGTGCGCGTTTTTGTGCAGTTTGCTCATCAGAGGCAGAACCCGATGCAACCACGTATTGCGCGTTAGGATAGTGTGCGGATTCACCGCGAATCCAGTCGGGTTCCGCCGCATTGACCACGGTGCCGGACTGGATACACGCAGACAGAAAAACACTCAGAAGCAAAATAGATTTGTGCATGTGTCGCATCATGATTTCCACCCGTGCAGATAGTTATTTTGATTTGGCCGATATTACTGGCGCAGGCGCAACCCAGTGTTCACTCAACAGCGTGCGTTGCCCGGATTTGATTGTCACCGTTTGTTGCATGCTATCGACCACGCGACCGGCAGCATTCACCATCTCGATATTCACCTGGTGCTGCCCTTCAGGTAACAGCAGGCGTGTGAGCTGAATTTCCTGCGGCAAGGTTGTCCAGCTGCGGGTATCGGCACGTTCGGTGGCAAGGTTTGTCACGGTCATCAACAGGCCCGCCAGGCCACCGTGTTTGTCCTGTACTTCTCTCTGGGTCTTATGCTTGATTACCGCACGCGCAATTGCACGCGTGGTTATAAGTGCAATATCATCGTTCAGTGCGTGCCGCGCTAGCGCATCAACATTTTCCACTGTTTCCAGCCGTTGTTGCCGGCCATCAACGTTAATACGCGCACGTGTTAATTGAGCAGGGCGATACCTGTATGCCGGGAGCGCAATGCGCACCATCTGGCTGACTTCATTCGAGAACGTCATAATGGCATTTTCTTCGCGTTGGGGCGCAAGACCATTATTGAGAACAACGATGACCTCGCCATAGCCACCTGCGGTTTTTACCGGTTTGAAATCGGGCATGCCAAATTCTGTTTTCAGACGGCGATATTCATCCCACAGTTCCTCGGTTGCCAGCAGGCGCAGCAGGTCCTGCTTGACGATCTGCGGGGTCGCCAGTCCAAGCCGGTCACTGGACGATTTATAAATCTCATAGGCCTTGCGATACGACACCAGGGCCTGGTCGCTTTCACCCAGCATTTCAAAAATGATACCTGAGAGGTATCTAACAAACGGATCTTCTTCAGGTGCCTCGCCCCATTCACGCATTTTGACATCGGCCTGCAGCATTTCAACGCGCGCCGCGTCGATGTCACCGATCTGTATGTAGTTCATCGCCATGTAGGCGTGTAACAACACCTGTTCATAACGATCACCCTGAAAATCACGCAGGGTATCACTGATGGTAACGGCACCCAGTTGATCCGACACGCTCACACCGTAAAGATCACCAATACGACGTTTGGCCTGTTCAAATATCTGGTTGCTCGCGATGTAATCGCCGGTCATGCGTCGTAACATGCCCTTGTTCAGTGCTGCCAGCACATCTTTTTCAGACGATTGCTTTTCTGCCAGATCGCGCGCCATGGCGAACTGCCCGGACAGCAAGCTGCTGCGCATGTCGGCAGATTTTGCGCTGTAGGTGGCACAACCACTGATCGCAAGGATACAGCACACCACGCAGGCGAGTTTCACCCGCATGTCGCTCCATTTTGTCATCCACTTACTCGACAAGGGCACGATGCATTAAATTACCGCTACCAGCGTAAACCACCTTTCTCAATAGTTTTCTTGATTTTTTTCTGGCCGACCCAGACTTTGCGATTGCTGGACAGATCAATCAGGTTGAGATCGACCTGGTAAAAGCGCGCCTGCTCACCGTCAATCGCATCGATAATGGTATTGATGCTGCCCTGAAGCATGAAATCAGCGCCAGTCTCCTGCCCCATTGCTTTGCGTGTGGCTTCGGTCGCATTCAGGTCCTGGTCCATGCGCTCACTGCGTATTTCCTGGCGCTCCTTTGAAGACGCGACAAAATCAACTTCACCTGAATTAATCAGTTCGCGTTCGATATCGGCAATGAAGGTACGCGTATTGATATGTTCATGACTGAGGTTTCGCACACTGCCAACAATCACCGTCGGCGCCTTGCCCTGCTTGTTGCTGAAACTTGGTAACCAGTTACGCGAGAGCACGTCCTGCACCATTTCCTGCGCGACCAGCCTGGAATCAGTGTCGTTCCAGTTACCACTGAGATCCGTCACCGCGGCCGAATCAACGCGTGTAACACTGGGTTGACACCCGACCAGCGCACTGCCGATAACAACCAGGGTGAGTAATCTAAAGAAATTTGAATACATTGAGAAAGTCATAAACGGCTCCGAAATCCATATTGTTTTGATTTGTGGCGGGCGCCGTAGCCAGCGCCGTGTTGCAAAGACTATATAACATTTGTCAGCAAAATTGGCCGGAAACAGCTCACAAAATCTGATTTTTCAATAGCCTCCAACGCTGACTGTTGCGCAACGGCCGGCCAGCGAGTATCTTGCCGCCATGAAAAACATTGACACACTGCTACAGGCCCGCTGGGTTGTTCCGGTCAACCCGGCGCATGACTGCCTCGACCATCACAGTATCGCGATTGATGATGGCCGTATCATTGATATTCTGCCCAGTGAGCTGGCATCGCAACAGTACAGCGCTCAAAGCCGAATAGAATACCCACAACACGCACTGCTGCCCGGCATGATCAACGCCCACACCCACGCAGCGATGAGCCTGTTCCGCGGCCTGGCCGATGATCTTGCGTTGATGGACTGGCTGCAAAATCATATCTGGCCGGCTGAGGCCAAATGGGTGAACGAAGCTTTCGTACAAACCGGTACCGAGCTTGCCCTTGCCGAAATGCTGCGCAGTGGCACCACCTGTTTCAACGATATGTATTACTACCCAGATGTCACTGCGCGCGTTGCCAGGCGTGCCGGTATGCGCGCCAGTGTTGGCCTGATCGTGCTCGATTTTCCCACGGTGTGGGCACAGAATGCCGATGAATATATCGACAAGGGCACCGCCCTGCGCGATGTCTACCGCGATGATGAACTGATTCGCACCGCGTTCGCACCGCACGCACCCTACACGGTTTCAGATGCACCGCTGCACAAAGTTCGCATGCTGGCAGACGAACTCGATATGCCGGTGCATATGCACGTGCACGAAACCGCCTTCGAAGTCGAAGAGTCATTTAGCAACAGCGGCAAACGCCCGTTGCAACGCCTGCACGAACTTGGCCTGGTGTCGCCAAACCTGCTCGCCGTGCACATGACGCAATTACAGGACAGTGAAATCGAGCTGCTGGCCCAGTCAGGCAGCCACGTGGTGCATTGCCCGGAATCAAATCTCAAGCTTGCCAGCGGCTTTTGCCCGGTGGCGAAACTGCTGCAAGCCGGGGTCAACGTTGCGCTCGGCACCGACGGTGCCGCCAGTAACAATGACCTCGACATGCTGGGTGAAATGCGTAGCGCTGCGCTACTGGCAAAAGGCGTGGCGAACGATGCCACCGTGGTGCCGGCACACCAGGCGCTGGAAATGGCGACTATCAATGGTGCGCGCGCACTCGGTATCGACAGCGTTACCGGCTCGCTAGAAACCGGTAAACAGGCTGACCTGATAGCTATCGATCTAAGCGCGATAGAAACCACGCCGGTGTTCGATCCGGTTTCGCACCTTGTTTATTGCGCCAGCCGCAGCCAGGTCTCTGATGCATGGGTCGCCGGTAAACACCTGATGAAACAACGCGTACTCACGACGCTCGATATTGCTACAATCAGTTCCGCAGCGCGCGATCTGGCTGCCCGTATTTCGGAAAATTAAAAGACATATAATTACCATTAATACAGATAGTTACAATTACTATTTAACCTGACTAATGAGATAGATGACAAACAACCAGGCTAACGTCGATCACGCTGAAATCCAGAAATTCGATGCTCTCGCTTCGCGCTGGTGGGACCGCAACGGCGAGTTCAAACCGCTGCACGATATCAACCCGATCCGGCTTAACTTCATCAATACCGGCAGCCCGCTGGCCGGCCGGCAGGCACTCGATATTGGCTGTGGCGGCGGCATTCTCAGCGAAAGCATGGCCCGCAGTGGTGCCAGCGTGATCGGTATCGATATGGGCAAGGCGCCTCTGGCGGTGGCCCGGCTGCACGCCCTCGAAGAAGAACTCGAAATCGATTATCAGCATGTGACTGCCGAGGCCTTTGCCGAACAACACCCCGGGCGCTTTGATGTGGTTACCTGCATGGAGCTGCTCGAGCACGTACCGGAACCACCCTCCGTCATTCACGCCTGTGCAGCGCTGGTAAAACCCGGTGGCGATATTTATTTTTCTACTATCAACCGTAATGCCAGGGCCTTCGCGCTGGCGATTGTCGGTGCTGAATACGTGATGAAAATGCTGCCCCGGGGAACGCACGATTACAGCAAGTTCATCAAGCCTTCCGAACTCGATGCCTGGGCACGCGCGGCCGGGCTCGAACTGGTCGGTATCAGCGGCATCAGTTACAACCCGATGACCGGCATGTTCCGCGCCAGTCGTGATGTTAATGTGAACTACATGGTGCATTACCGTCGCCCAGACGCCGCCTCGGCTACCTGATCCGTGGCTAAAATCAGTACGGTCCTGTTCGATCTGGATGGCACCCTGATCGATACAGCGCCCGACATGGCGCTGGCGCTTGATAAACTCTGCGCAGAAGAACATCAGCCGATACTGCCGTTCGCGCAGGTGCGTCCGGTGGTATCGAATGGCAGTGTGGCGCTGGTCAAACTCGCGTTTGGCGAACACCTGGAAGACGCGCGGCTGGACTATCTAAAACAACGTTATCTCGCTATTTACCAGCAGGCGCTGGCGATCGAATCAAAACTGTTTGCCGGCACCGATGCAGTGCTCAAACGGCTCGAAACCGACAAGTTAAAGTGGGGCGTGGTCACCAACAAGCCGGGCTGGCTCACCCTGCCCCTGATGCAGGCCTTGAAGCTGGACACCCGCGCCGCCTGTATCGTCAGCGGCGATTCAACGCAAAATCGTAAACCGCATCCCGAACCCATGCACTATGCATGCGAACTTGCCGGCAGTAACAGCGAGGAATGCATCTACATCGGTGATGCGCGGCGCGATATTGAAGCGGGCCGCAATGCCGGCATGAAAACACTGATCGCGGATTATGGATATATCGGTGACTGGGAAAACACCGACGACTGGGGTGCAGATGCCCACCTGGAAAAACCCGAAGACATTCTGCTGCATATCTGATTTGAATTATCGTTGACAGCGTTCAGGATTTAAATGCCGCCAGGTAACGCTGATAATCCTCGACCCGATCGATGTCCCAGCAGGTTTCAAGCTCTTTATATTTCAGTGCCTGCGCCACGATGTTGCCGCGCGTTTTGCGCAGTACTTTTGATGTTCCCCACGGTACAGACAAGAATACTTCTTTATATAATTTACCCATGGCGATCAAAACGTAGCCACCGTCTTCGGCCGGCACGATCACCACATCCTGCGCGTCCAGTTCGTCTAACGCACGCCTGACCATAACAGCATCAAGCGCAGGCGCATCCGTGCCGATCAAGGCCACCCTGTCGTACTGTGAAAAAGCAGCATCGAATGCATGCACGATGCGCGCGCCTAAATCGATACCGCATTGCTGGTGCAAACTGATGTTGTAATTATTCAAACAGTGCTGAAAACTTTGATGCTGTGTATCCGGCGAACACCAGAGTTGCACATCATAGTCACGGGTAGCACCGAATTGTTGCATGCGAATATCAAGCAGCGCCTGCTGCAGTGCTGTCGCGGCTGCGACGCCAATGTCAGGAATCAGCCGCGTATTGACCTCGCCACTGACAGGTGCTTTGGCAAAAATAATCAGGCATGCACGATTAGACATTCTTAACGGTAGATTTGCGCCAGGCGTGATGGCGAGACACCGATAAAATACAGCAGGCGCAACCACCACATCAGCAGGATAGTTTTAATGATTCCATGCTGCTGCCAACGCCGGCTGGAGGTGGTGACCCGCTGGCGCAGGCAAAGTGGTTTCATGTATTTGCGCAGACGCTTACTCAGCGCAATATCTTCCATTAAATCTATTTCAGGAAAACCGTGCACTTTTTCAAATAAGTCTCGCGACACAAACATTGCCTGGTCTCCGGTTGCAACAGCCGTCAGGCATGACATCAGATTCATCATCCGCTCAATCATTCGAAACATGAAATGCTCGCCCGACAGCCGCACATTGAATCGTCCCCAGCCGCCATTGACGCCACTGAGCACATCGATCGCATTTGCAGGCAAGCTTGTGTCTGCGTGCAAAAAAACAAAAACGTCCCCCTGCGCACGGGCGGCACCGGCGTTCATCTGCAGTGCGCGTCCTCGTGCCGAGGATATGACACTATCCGCATCAGTTTGCGCACACTCGACAGTAGCATCGAGGCTACCGCCATCGACCACGATAATTTCATAATCACCGGATAGAGATGCTTTCAATTGCGCCAGCCTGTCAGCGATAAGCTCCGCCTCATTCAGTACTGGCATAACGATTGATATTTTCATGCCTCGCGGGTGTTAACGTGCGCGCAGCAGGCAGGCGCTCATGTCAATGAACCACCGCAGGAAGATCCCTGGCCAGCAGTACACCCGTAACAATGGTCCATCACCACGATATCCCGCTGGTTAAAATCAAATGACATCAGGTCACGTAGATGTACCTTGCCGTTATTAAAGCCAGCCTTAAGGCCAAGCATCTGGTTAAAATCACAGTCATAAACAAACCCCTGCCAGTCGACGCTAATCAGGGTTTTGCACATCACGTTGTCAAGGTTGGTTTGCTGGTAAGCGGTTTTGAGCAACTGCATGTAGTCATTAAACAGGCCCTTTGAAAGCAGGGTACTGCCAAAGCGTTTGATAGGCATGTTAGCCAGGGTAAATAAACTGTTAAAACGAATGCCAAACTTCTCCAGTAGAAAGTTTTTATAATCCTGTTCAAGCACCTGCTGCGCAGGCGGCAGGCTCGGCCCCTGGGGGTTATATACCAGGCTCAACTTGAGGTTGTCATCATCACCATAACCAAGGGCGTTGAGTTTTTGCAGCGCCTTGATACTGTCATCGAACACGCCCTTGCCGCGTTGTGCATCAACATTTTCCTGCAGGTAACAGGGCATGGATGCAATTACTTCGACATGGTTTGCAGCGAGAAAATCAGCCAGCCACTCGTATCCGGGTTCGCACACAATAGTCAGGTTGCAGCGGTCCATGATGTGCACATCACGCTGGCGCAATTGTGTTACCAGTTCGCGAAAATGCGGGTTCATCTCGGGTGCGCCACCGGTAAGATCTACTGTCCTGATAGCATGGGCATCGATAAATTTCAGCACTGACTGGATGGTATCGTGCTGCATTATTTCCGTGCGCCGGGGGCTGGCATCCACGTGACAGTGCAGGCATTGCTGATTACATAGATAGCCAAGATTGAGCTGCAATGTTTCCAGCTTGCGTCGCCGAATCGATGGAAAGTCAGTGTGCCCCAGATAAACGAGTGTGTCTTTCATTGTATTCCCACGGTTATGGCAATAGCCGATGCAGCCACTTCACCAGCAGCCTGGTTTTGGCACTGTATAGTGACGGGCTGTAATACGCGCCTGCAACACGCCGGTTGATTTGCGCGTAGCTGGGGTAAGCATGCACCAGCGCCGCAATTCTTGATAATTTTATTTTTTCATTCATCGCCAGTGCAAGCTCATGGATAACATCGCCGGCGCGCGGGCCAATAATGTGAGCACCCAGCAACCTGCCCTTGCGCACGATCAGTTTGGCAAAGCCTGCTGTATTGTTTTCGGTAATCGCGCGATCCAGCATACGCATGTCGAAACGCACTACATCGTAGTTAATATGATCAGGCACCGCATTTTCAGTATAACCCAGCTGGGCACACTCGGGATCTGTGTAAACTACAACAGGAACCACGCGATAATCAATTCGTTTAGGTAACTTAAATACCACATTTGCAATAACAACGCCTGCCTGGTGCTCCGCTACATGCGTCAATGCAAGCTGTCCAGTGACATCTCCGCAGGCATAAATATGTTTAACCGAGGTCTGCATGCGCGCGTTGACTTCAACCCCACGCGCAGAATATTTCACGCCAGCATTTTCCAGCCCAAGATCAGCCAGCACCGCGCGACGACCGGTGGCCACCAGCAATTTTTCACCACGAACAGTTTCACCCGCCGCCAGTGTGATTGCGATATCCGATCCAGCCTGGGCAACCTTTAAAACCCGGCGACCCGTCAATAGTGTAATGCCTTCGTGTATAAGCACTTCTGCCAGCGCTGACGCAATATCAGGGTCCATGTTTGACAGGATTCGGTCTGCAGTTTCTATCACCGTTACTTTACTGCCCAGTCTCGCATACGCCTGTGCCATTTCAATCCCGACCGGGCCCGCACCAAGAACCAGTAATGACCCGGGCAACTCCGGCATGCTAAACATATCTTCATTGGTCAGGTAATCCACGTGCGCAAGCCCGTCAATATCCGGTATGAAGGGCTCCGATCCAGTCGCAAGCACAATTTTTTTAGCATGAAAAAGCTGGTTGTTGACCTGGACACTATGCGCACTTTCAAAATGCGCTTTACCAGTGATTACTTCACAGCCCAACGATTCAAAACGTTCGCGGCTGTCATGCGGCGCAATAGTGTCTATTGCGTGCTTAACAGCTGCATTGACCAGGGCAATATCAACCACCGGTGAATTCGTATTAATACCGGACGCAGACGCATGGCGAACCGTATGCGCCACGTGCGCAATATTGAGTAATGCCTTGCTGGGCACGCAACCGAAGTGCAGGCAGTCACCGCCTGGCTGGGGATTTTTTTCTATGAGCACAACATCAAGCCCGAGCTGCACGGCAACACTGGCGACGACCAGGCCACCTGCACCGCCGCCAATGATCACCAGGTCTCGTTTTCTATTGTGGTCTTCAGACATGAATCTGTGACTGGTAAAGTCGCATCGGGTTCAGCCATTAAAAAAGGCTGACAGTGTCAGCCTTCAGGATCTGTTTGTAAGACGCCCTGTAATCAGAGCACCTTGCCCATTAACGCAAATGATTTCACGAATGCGCCGGCAAGGCTTGGATCCCTGATCATGGTTGCATAATCACCTTTCAGAAAGCGCATTTTACGCGATGTATATGCAATGCCGAGTTTCATCAGGCCCGGCGGCTTGGAGACCATTGCTAACCAGTTATCCTTACTGGCGCGAATGTCCCATTTGATTTCAGCTTCAGGTTTCGGCGCTATCGACACGACTTTGCCGTTTTCGATAGTCATTACAAATGACGGCGCTTCCTGGTCATGAAATCCAAACGCAACAACTGAATTGAAATTCGCATGCTCGAGTGTATTCACGATGTCCTTGTCGGCATTCCATATATCCATATAGGCCTTGCCCCATTCACCTGAAAATAATTCCGCCATCAGTTAGCCCTGTGTTGTTGCATTGATTGTTTGAATTGAAGCAGTTTCTATGAAATATGCCAGTTTGTCAAAGCGAAAAATCTTCTAATATGCTGATATTTATCTACTTTTCATAAATAACACGCCGCCGATACTATTATTTATTTTATTGT
>JBATHJ010000010.1:0-2356 GCA_049666625.1 Gammaproteobacteria bacterium
GGTGTATTCCCTGTATCGAAGAACTGCCTGGCATCAAGCGGCTGGCCGCTGCCATGCACGACCTGCCATTCGCCGTCATTGGGGTCAACGTTGGGGAAACGCCAGGACGTGCCCGAACCACGGCGAAGCGCCTGCAGATGGATTTCACCGTGCTGCTCGATCGTGACAGTGCGGTATTTAATCGCTGGGGCGGCCGTGTGCTGCCCACGGCGTACGTGCTGGATCGCAACGGCCAGATACGTTACATCGGGCGTGGTCCGCTGGAATGGGATCGTAGCGATATCCTCGCCAGCTTGCGTGAACTGGCGCTGACGCGCCCCGAGGCTAATCCCGAGTAAGTACTCATGCTTCCGCATGCTGCCAATCTGTCAGTAATAAATCCTTTTACGAATCGAATCATCAATTCTGAAGTTGATATATATCATTCGCATGACATTCTTGTCGGAATACAATGGCGCTTTCCGGCTCATGACTGTCAAAAATGTCATGCAAAAAGTGTGCTTATACACTTCAACAAGTGAGGGCGTAGATGGATAAGAAAGTGCAAAATGAGTCCATTGAGCTCACCTCGCTGGTCAACAGCCACGAAAAGCCGTTCGTAGTGATTGATAAAAATTACCGCATTCTTGCGGTGAATGATGCCTACGAGCAGGCCTATGGCGCATCGCGCGACCATGCGCTTGGCAAAATGTGTTACCAGATCAGCCATAACAATGATCATCCCTGCTCTGAAGACGGCGAGGAATGCCCGCACGATAATATTTTTGATACTGGCGAGCCCTGCATTTGTGCGCACCTGCATTACGACCAGAACCATAAACTGCACCAGGTCAAGGTGTCTGCTTTTCCCTTGCGCGGTGCAAATGGCGAGCTCTACATGGGCGAATGTATCGAGGAAATTACCACCCACGACAGCATGCATACCGGCATCGGGCGCATGGTGGGCGAAACCCCCGCGTTCATGGCCTGCATGAAACAGCTCGAAATCGCCGCCAGTTCTGATGCGCCAGTGCTGTTACAGGGTGAAACCGGAACCGGCAAGGAGCTCGCCTCTGAATATATTCACAACCACTCGGCACGCAGTGACAAACCGTTTCAGATTGTAGACAGTACCGTGCTCACCGATACCCTGTTCGAATCCGAGATGTTCGGCCATGTGAATGGCGCTTTTACCGGTAGCACAGGCACCAAGCAGGGCTTGTTCGAGCTGGCGGAAGGTGGCACGATTTTTCTCGACGAGATTGGTGACCTGCCGATCACGCAACAGGCCAAGATGCTGCGGGTGCTCGAAACCGGGCAGTACCGTCGCGTGGGTGGAAAAAATACCCGCAAGGCCAATGTGCGCATCATCTGTGCCACTAATCGCCACCTGTGGGAGTCGGTGCTGGCGGGGACGTTTCGTGAAGACCTGTACTATCGCATTGCCTGCCTGAATATTCGCCTGCCGGGATTGCGTGAACGCCTCGAGGATGTGCCCGTACTGGCGCGCAGCCTGCTTGAAGGCATCAACCGTTCCATGCGTTGCAGTTACCACCTCGCGCCAGATGCGAACGCGCGACTGAAAGCGTATCAGTATCCAGGTAATGTGCGCGAGCTGCGCAATATCCTGTTCATTGCCGCTACTCACAGTCGCAATCGCGAAATCGATGCCAGCCTGATCGATAGTGTGATCAACAATATGCCGCATTGTAATGAGCCGAATATAGCGGAAATAAATCAGCCGGGTCCAGACCAGGCAGTGGCGCCAGAGTCAGTTGCCGGTGGCGCTGCGCCCACCTTGAAGGACATCGAAGAGAAACACATACGGGCCCTGCTTGACCAATATCATGGCAACCGCAAGCAGGTGGCGGATACGCTGGGTATCAGTGAGCGTACGATTTATCGAAAACTTAGACGACTGGGGATTAGCTGAAATTGCCGCTGTATATATAGAGTCGTGCCCGCTGGCATGAATTGAGGCAAGCAGCTAGAATGCCGCTGAACTCTTACTCCCCCAGATGGCAACAGTGAACCCCTCTCTTCTGTGCAGCGAAAGCCTCGAGTGCATCCGTGACGATCGCCGCCTGTTTAGTGCGCTGAGCTTTGAACTTGGCGCCGGTGAAGTACTGCAGATAGAAGGCGCCAATGGCAGCGGTAAGACCAGCCTGCTGAGAATATTCTGCGGCCTGAGGCAGGCCGATGCGGGTGAAGTGCGCTGGCAGGGAGAGCCGCTGGCAAAGGCCCGCGAAAGTTACTATGCCAGCATGGTGTATATCGGGCATCTGCCGTGCATCAAGGCCGATCTCACGGTGCTGGAAAATATCCGCGCCCTGCTTGATACGCGCACCTCGACGCTGCCGGATCGCGAGATCGAAAC
>JBATHJ010000011.1:0-2173 GCA_049666625.1 Gammaproteobacteria bacterium
AGGGGTCAGGCCTTACAATTGACAAGATGTGAAATGTAAGGCCTGACCCCATACCCCTTTGGCATAAAACAAGCTTTCAGGTATATAAAATTTATGTGTGATTAAATAGCTCCCCTATTTATAGGCAAGATCCTGTCTGTTCATTTCAGTTTTTACTCTAAGCATTTTAATACAATTTGCCCTGGTCATAGTCATAGCGCACAATCACAAAATGGACATAAATATGAACATGAACAAAATTAGCGTGACTGACTATCATCAGCGCAGCAAACACCGCATGCAGCAATATGCCAACGGCCCGGACGGCCTTGACTGGGCAACGCAAGCCAATCCATTTCGTGAATTTTCCGGTTGCCCGCAAATTGAATTGCCACGGACAACACAACAGTTCAACGCAAATTTTGCCGATATCTACCAACGCGAAAAACTACCGGGCACGAAAACAGATGGCGATGCAATCGGTGCATTATTTGAACTTGCCATGGGCCTGTCAGCATGGAAAGTTGCTGGCCAAACTCGCTGGGCACTGCGTAACAATCCATCCAGTGGCAACCTTCATCCAACTGAAAGTTATCTGATAACATCCGGCATCGACAATATTGCCGCTGGCGTTTATCACTATCACAGCTATTTACATTGTCTCGAACAACGTTGCGCTTTCGCCACCCCGCCCGCAGCCGATAGTTTGCTCATTGGCCTGTCATCCATCCACTGGCGCGAAGCCTGGAAATACGGTGAACGCGCTTACCGTTATTGCCAGCACGATGTCGGCCATGCCATTGCAGCATTTAGCTATGCGGCCGCAACACTGGGCTGGCAAATTGAAGTGCTAGAGCCATGCAGCGACCAACACATCAACAGACTATTAGGTTTAGATCGACAAAGCGATTTCAACAACGCCGAACATGAAACCGCCGATGTGCTGTTACAGATTCACACACGAGCAAAACAACTATCAGTCAATATAGATAATCTCATTACCTGTGCACGACAGGGTAACTGGCAGGGACAGGCTAATTGTCTAAGCCCACAATCACATATCGACTGGCCGGTGATTGATGACATCAGTAACACCTGCATCAAACCACAAACCGAAAGCGCAGGCTGGAAGCCACCGCCCTTGCCCGATTTAATGACATGCCCATCAACAGCACAGGCCACCACCATTATTCAACAACGCCGTAGCGCACAGGCATTCGACGGCATCAGCACACTGCCCTTACAAAATTTTTATCGCATGCTCGATAGTATATTGCCACGCCAGAATACACCGCCATTCGACAGCCTGCACCACGCGCCGCGCATCCATCTGGCGCTATTTATACATCGCGTTGAAGGCATGGAACCCGGGTGTTATATTCTGGCGCGATCAGCCACTGGCGAAAAAATACTGCGTGAAAATTTAAGTGCGGAATTTGACTGGATAAAACCGGCGACCACACCCGATCACCTGGCCTTATATCAGCTCGTCATCGGCAACAGCCAGAACGCTGCACGTGCGATCAGCTGCCACCAGGACATAGCCGCCGACAGTGCATTCAGCCTCGGCATGCTGGCAGAATTTGATAGCAACATCCAGGACAAACCCTGGCAATATCGGCAACTGTTCTGGGAAGCCGGCATGCTTGGACAAACGCTGTACCTGGAAGCCGAAGCCGCCGATGTACGCGCCACTGGCATTGGTTGTTATTTCGATGACACCATGCACGAAATACTGGGCATAGAGAACACGGCGTTACAGAGCATGTACCACTTTACGGTAGGCACGGCGATTACGGATGAAAGAATTGCGACAGAGCCTGCGTATCAGCATTTGAAAGATAGATAAATTTACAGGAGCACTGCTGACCCACATATTAATCATATTAAAGGGGACGGAGGGATTATTTTCTAACCTCATTGCAGGATTGGTCATTTTTTAATCCCTCCGTCCCTTTTATTCTTCTTCCTTAGAGCGTCGATTTTTACCTTAAAAAACGGTGTTTAAGCATATATACAGGCTATATCCTAATCCTTTTTTCTGTTAATTCATAAGGTTGCACAGGTCCGACCCCGTGCATACTGGAATAAAGAAACAGGGTGTGAATTTTTTATGCTGATTGTTTTTTTAATTAATGGGTGTCTATGTTTTTTTTGGATGATGCGTTTTAGGTGATGAGATCGAAAGGGGAAT
>JBATHJ010000012.1:0-2715 GCA_049666625.1 Gammaproteobacteria bacterium
GTGCCTGAAACCGGGCAACCAGCTGCAATACCATTCACGCCCACCTGGCCAGCAGCTGCGGCTAAGCCAGTTACATAGGCAGCAGTACCCGCGGTGTCACCAATGGCGCGTTTACCACCGTCATTAAGCTGTTGAATAACATCTACACAAGCGCCGCCGGCAGCTATTTTTGCGGCCTCACCTTTAACCAGGCGCAATGCGTTTTCCTGGTTTTCTACCAGTGCACTGACCTTACTTTGCTTGATGTAGCCGTTATAGGCAGGAATCGCGATGGCAGCCAGAATACCGATAATGGCCACAACGATCATTAATTCGATAAGGGTAAAACCCTTTTGTGTTTTATGCATGTCTATCTCCGTTTAAAAAAAGGTCATGTTCTGATTTGGTCTTGCAAATCAAGACTGGTAATCATATAGCAGAGCCTGTGCCAGTTTTCAGTTCAGCGGATAAAAAATATATAAAACAGCAGGTTATGTATATATTACGGAAGCTGTCAGGGAGGGGGAAAGTGACATAATTGTCACATTGTGACAATTATGCATTACAGCAAATTAATCGATACCCAGTTTTTCCAGCCGGTAGCGAAGTTGTCGCAGGCTGAGGCCGAGCAGCCTGGCCGCCGCGGTCTTGTTCCAGCGGGTTTTTTCGAGCGCGTGCATAATGCTGTTTTTTTCCTGGTCGGCGAGGTCCAGTGGCTTGTCGACCGGGTTTATCGAGGTATCGGCGGTCTGCTGACTGGCGGCGGCGCCGAATCGGAGATCGGATTTGTGCAGCACGTTGCCATCCACCATCGCGAGCGCACGTTCGAGGATATTTTCCAGTTCGCGCACATTACCCGGAAAATTATATTGTCTGAGGGCCTCTATCGAGCCGGCATCGAGCTGTGGCGTTGTGGTGCGATCGGATTTTTCTGCGAGCTGCGCCAGGATCTGGTTTGCCAGCAACGGAATATCTTCGCTACGGTCGCGCAGCGGTGGTACCGTGAGTTCGATCACATTGATGCGATAGTACAGGTCTTCGCGAAAGCGGCCTTCCTTGATGAGTGCGGCCAGGTTTTTATGGCTGGCGCTGAGAATGCGCACATCAACCGGTAATTCGCGTTGTGCGCCGATCGGTTTCACGGCTTTTTCCTGGATCACGCGCAGCAGCTTGACCTGCATGTGCAGTGGCAGCTCTGCGATTTCATCCAGAAACAGGGTGCCACCGCTCGCTGCCTGGAACAGGCCTTCCTTGTCGCTGTCGGCGCCGGTAAAGCTGCCCTTGATATGACCGAAGAATTCGCTTTCCATAAGTTCGGCCGGTATTGCACCACAGTTCACCGGGGCAAATGTGGCGTCAGCGCGCGAACCCTGTTCGTGGATCATGCGTGCGACGCGCTCCTTGCCCGAGCCCGATTCGCCGTGAATAAACACCGGTGCCTGGCTGCGCGCCAGCCGGGCGATATCTGCTTTCAGTGCATTGATTACAAGTGAGTTGCCGGTGATTTCGGTTTTCGCTGGCCTCGACTTGTCCGCAGACGCTGGCTGCGGCAGGGCGGTAGCGGCCGCAACCAGGTTGCGCAGAATTTTTAAATCCACCGGCTTGGAGACAAAATCAAATGCGCCTGCTTTAAGTGCCTTGACTGCGGTTTCCATGTTGCCGTGCGCAGTAATCACCGCAACCGGCAATTGCGGGTATTTGCGCTGCATGAGTTCGACCAGCTCGATACCATTACCGTCGGGCAGGCGCATGTCGGTCAGGCAGAGGTCAAATTTTTCACTCGCCAGCACCAGTTTTGCATCTGTTAGATTGTTTGCCGACTGGGTGGTGAGTCCCATGCGTGCGAGCGTAATTTCAATCAGTTCACAGATGTCAGGTTCATCGTCTACGATCAGAACATGCTTGGCTGTCATGTGGTCAGACTTTCGGTTGTGGTCGGGCTGTGCTGGGCACCTGGCAGAATAAACTGAATTCGAAAACAGGTGCCCCCAGTGGGTAAATCAATATACCGGATTTTAGCACGGTTACTTTCAATCACTTCCTTGGTGATATACAGCCCCAGCCCGGTGCCGTCACTGCGGGTGGTGAAAAACGGTTCAAAAATATGCTGTTCAGCTTCGGGGTCGATGCCGGGCCCGTTATCAATCACATCGAGAAAAGGCTGGTTGATGTCCTGGGTAATACCGCCCTGTAGCCGAATGATGATATTGCCTGTCTCCAGGTTTGAATGATTGATGGTATTACTGCACAGGTTCCACATCACCTGGTGCAGATGGCTGGGGTCAAACAAGATGCGGGTATCAACAGGGTCGATATTGATTTCTATTTGCCTGGGTTTTAATTGTTGTGAACTGCAAAACTCATCACGAAAATTGAGCAGCCAGGTTCTCAGCTCGAGTACTTCCGGTGTGCCGCGTTGCTGGCGAGATAGCTGCAACACGTTTTCAATAATGGTGTTCAAGCGTTGCACCTGGGTGTGGATAATCTGGGTGAGCTTCTCGTCGGGCGTGCCCTGGTTGGCTTCTTCGAGCAACTGTGAGGCATGGTTAATGGCTGCCAGCGGATTGCGGATTTCGTGCGCAATACTTGCGGTCAGGCGGCCGAGCGACGCCAGTTTGACCTGTTGAAAGCGCTGGTTGAGCTGGCTGGCGTCTTCGAGGAATACCAGGGTTCTGCTGTACTTGTCTTTATGCGGTTCGATGGTGCTGAAACCGGGCTGTAAATCAGGCAGGCCGT
>JBATHJ010000013.1:0-3339 GCA_049666625.1 Gammaproteobacteria bacterium
GTGTGGCCGTGATAGGCGACCACGATTTTGGGCTCATCGCCGAATTCATTTGCGCTGTGGCCAACGATAATGCCTGGCACCAGCCTGAGAACATCGGGAATGGTGCGCGCACCCGAGGCCTCGATCATTTGCCGATCTATGGTGCTGACAGCGATGGGTGTTTCCGAGGCGGGTTGTTCGAGGCGGCTGGCGGAGAGCACAACCGGCATTTCGAAGAACAGATCTTCGGCGCTCTGGTTCGCGTGTAGCGATGGCGCCATACAGAGCATGATGATGAGTAGTGTATTGAGTCGGTATTGATGGATCATATACGTCCCATGTAACTGGTTTGATGGTTAGCGCGATGGTGTTGCTGCATTGATTACGTGAGTGTGATGATATACTGCCACATCGTTTTGCCAAGTGTATCAGTTTGAGCACCGGGCTTCATCCAAAATATTAATATAACCTGTTGATTATGAAGGGCACATCCTATACTGTTCTGGCTGATTGCATCGGCAATACGCCGCTGGTGAAATTGCAGAAACTCGGCGCAGATAGCGGCAACATCCTGCTGGTAAAACTCGAAGGTAACAACCCGGCGGGTTCAGTCAAGGACCGTCCTGCACTCAACATGATTGTGCAGGCGCAAAAACGCGGTGAGATCAAACCCGGCGATACCCTGATAGAAGCCACCAGCGGCAATACCGGCATTGCACTGGCGATGGCGGCCGCGGTGATGGATTACCGCATGGTGCTGATTATGCCGGACAATATGAGCGAGGAACGCCGCGCCGCGATGAAGGCCTACGGTGCAGAACTGATCCTGGTGACGGCCGAACAGAGCATGGAAGGCGCGCGTGATCTGGCCCTGCAAATGCAGGCAGAAGGCAAGGGCACCGTACTCGATCAGTTCAATAATCCCGATAATCCTGACGCGCATTACATCGGCACCGGGCCGGAAATATGGCGCCAGACGGATAAACGCATCACGCATTTCATCAGTGCCATGGGTACCACTGGCACCATCATGGGTACATCGCGTTACCTCAAAGAACAAAACAGCCAGGTGCAGATCGTCGGCGTGCAACCGGAAGCAGGATCAAAAATTCCGGGCATACGGCGCTGGCCCGAGGAATACCTGCCGGGTATTTTCGAGGCGGCTCGGGTTGACCTCACGCTCGACGTGAACCAGGCCGAAGCCGAGCAAACCACGCGCGAGCTGGCTGCGCGCGAAGGCATTTTCTGTGGCATTTCCTCCGGCGGTGCAGTGGCTGCCATGCTCAAGCTCAACCAGCAGCTGAGCAATGCGGTCATGGTCAGTATTATCTGTGACCGTGGTGATCGATACATGTCATCGGGCGTATTTCCGGCCTGAAACATAAACCATGTCTAAACCACGCAGGCGCCGTCGCAAAGCGCGATTGCCAGAAGAGCTCGTCGAAGCCGATATCACCGCACTGTCAGCAGAAGGTCGCGGCATCGCGCATGTCGACGGGCGCACGGTATTTGTCGACCAGGCCCTGCCGGGCGAGCGTGTGAAGTTTCAATATACGCGGATCACGGAAAAACTGGCCGAAGCGCGCACCACCGAAATTGTCTCGGGTGCGTCAGCCGATCGGGTGTCGCCGCAATGTGCGGTATTCGAATTATGCGGTGGCTGCAGTCTTCAGCATATGTCCGCGCAGGCGCAAATCACGCTGAAACAAAACACCCTGCTCGAACTTCTGCAACATGTCGGTAAGGTTAAACCGCAAGAGATACTCGCTCCGCTCACCGGGCCACAGTGGCGCTATCGCCACAAGGCGCGTCTCGGTGTGCGCTATGTGCCCAAAAAACAAAAAGTGCTGGTCGGTTTTCGTGAGCGCAATTCATCGTTTATTACGGATACGAAACGTTGCGAAATTTTGCATGCCTCGGTGGGCGATTTGCTCGAACCACTCGCACAATGTATTCATGGCATGGCGTTACGCGAACAGATTCCCCAGATCGAAGTCGCGATCGGTGATGCCCAGACCGTGCTGGTATTTCGCCACCTCGCGGACATGACCGGTGCGGACCGCGATATCCTCAGCGCCTTTTGCCAGCAACACAATTTAGTTGCCTGGTTGCAGCCCGGTAAACCCGATGCACTGGAACCGCTCTGGCCAGAAGCGCCCGAAACGCTGTTTTATGAGCTGCCCGAGTTTGGTGTGCGTATTGAATTCGAGCCTGCAGATTTCACCCAGATCAATACTGAAATTAACCGCAGCATGTTGCACCGGGTGATCGAGCTGTTGCAACCGGAACCCGAGAATCATGTGCTCGACCTTTTTTGCGGGCTGGGTAATTTTTCCCTGCCACTGGCAAAACATTGTCAGCAGGTGACTGCGGTGGAAGGTTCAGGGGAGATGGTGCGCAAGGCGCGCGCTAATGCAGACCGTAACCATATCGACAATATTGAATTTATTCATGCCAACCTGTATGACGAAGCCCTGTTCGCGGCGCCCTGGATGCAGAAAAAATACCAGCGCATTCTGCTCGACCCGCCACGTTCGGGCGCGCTAGAGATTCTGCCACATCTGAAAAAAATGCAGGCCTCGCGCATTGTCTACGTGTCATGTCATCCCGCAACGCTGGCACGCGATGCCGGTGTACTGGTCAATGAGCTGGGTTATGAATGT
Source organism: Gammaproteobacteria bacterium (assembly GCA_049666625.1). Classification (GTDB taxonomy): domain Bacteria; phylum Pseudomonadota; class Gammaproteobacteria; order SZUA-229; family SZUA-229; genus JASBSR01. Next base: position 2,643 of record JBATHJ010000013.1, read on the forward strand.
GTTGCGGCGGGAGTGATGGATATGTTTCCGCATACTGCGCATGTGGAATCTATTGCAGTGTTTTTAAAGCAATGAATAATTAATAATGAATAATTAAAAGCAACTAAAAAAACTAAGACTGGTGTGATGTCATGGAGCCAGGTTTTTTAATTATTCATTATTCATTATTAATTATTAATTGCTTTTTTCATCCGAGGTAGAAGCCCATCTTGACCCCCGCAACTTCAATCTCGTCAGCATCGCTCAGCGGGTGTGCCTGTTTGCCGACAGGGGTGCCGTTGACCAGGGGCATTTGACCGGAGGAGCCGGCGTCTACCACGATGAGGAAGTAGCCGGTGGGTCGGCGTGTAATCGCGGCCACCTGGACGCCGGGTTTGCCCAGCGTGGTGAGTATCTTGGTGAGTTGCAGTTCTTTGCCGCTGTTCGCACCGCTCAGCAGTTGCAGGCGTGCCGCGCCCGGGCCCGATGAGCCGGACGCGCCGGCAGAGGCGAGGTCTGCGGCAATCTTGCCGATGGATTGTTCCAGTTTGCTGTCACTTTCTGCCTGTTCCGGCATACCGGCTGCATCCGGCCGGATGATCATGGTCTTTTCAAAATCGCCGCCGGCATCTGCCGCTTCGTTGATGTATTTGAGTTCGTGCTTGCCGATGACGATGACTTCACCGGGTTGCAGTGCGTGCTTGGTGATTTTATTGCC
>JBATHJ010000014.1:0-2969 GCA_049666625.1 Gammaproteobacteria bacterium
GAGTTCAGCACGTATCCCTACGGTCCGGGCGAGCCCTGTGGTTTTGATTCGACTGACCCGTGTGCAATTACAGATCCGAATCCACGCAAGTTTGCCAAGTTCTTCACGTTCGATGCCTCAAAGGGCAGCCAGGTGATGGAAGATCACGCGAATGAAACCCGGCTCAATCGCGTCAATCTCGATGGCCGCGGCCTCAGGGCGATGCCGAATGCCTGTGTCTATTGTCACGGTGGCACCCTGCGGCCGCTACGCGCAGACGGCAGTTTCCGTGATAACGCGCTCGATGGATATTCGGGTGATGGTTACGATGGTGACATGATTGCCGGTAATGGCATCAACGGTGACGTCAACGCCAAGCTGCAATTGCTCGAAGTGCCCAGCTTTGAATTCTGGGAACCCGGCAAAGGTAATGGTGGTAGTAACGGTAATGGCAACCTGGGGCAATATACAAAGGCCAACCAGGAACCGCTGATCAAGCAGGTTAACCAGGCGATTTACTGCAGCTACCCCAACCTGCCTGATCCGACTGCGTGTGCGCAGTTCTGCGTGGATCCGGCAAATACCGCCAATTGTGACGGCAATGGCAATGCTATTTCGACCCTGTTCAATACCACCACGGTGGCTGGCCAGTGGACCGGTGCATTCGCGCGTGAAATGGCAGAAGGCTGGTACGACAATCCGGCGCAAGCAGGCCTGTTCGACCGTGCAACTTTCAATGAAAATTATGTGCCCGTGGCATGGCGGCCGAATGCAACCACCGGCAGCCCGCCGGCCGGTTCAGACAAGCTGTTTCTCGACGTGGTGCAGCCGATCTGTTTTGTCTGTCACTCACGACGAGGTACCACGCTGGGGACTGATACCGCGGTCAACGGCAGCAAGGACATTGATTTCAGCAGTTACGCCAAATTTATCAGCCATGCCGAGCAGGTTAAAACCTACGTGTTTGATTACGGTGTGATGCCCTTGTCACTGCGTGGTTACAACGCGTTCTGGGGCAGTGATGCACCGATTACCCTGGCCTCGCATATCAACGGCAAGCTTGCGGCTGATAACCAGGTCGCGGTGAATAGCGCAGGCTTCATCGACGAGCCCGGTGTCCCGGTCGCCGATGCCGGGCCCGATGTTACCGCGACTTCTCCGGTGCGCAGCTTCGGTTCCAACAGCCGCTTCGTCGATAGCTTCAGCTGGAGTATCGTTTCAACCCCGCCCGGGGGTGAAAACGCGAGTCTCAGCGATGCCGATCAGCCTCGCGCCTTACTCACTGCGCCCGTCGATGGCGATTATGTATTGCGGCTGGTGGCGAGTTACGAGGCTGCGAGTGACCAGGATACCGTCACTATCAAGGTCAACAGTGGTTTGACGGTGGCGCCGAAAGATCTGACCTTCGTTGATCACATCAAGCCCATTTTTGCCGAGCTGACCGTGGATGGTGACTTCAAGTCCTGCAATAACTGCCACCAGCTAAGCACGGGGGGTGGCGCCATTGCCGGTGTACCGATGTGGTGGACCGATGCACAGCCCGCCACCGGCAGTACTTTTTACCAGGAAGTGCTGGCGCGGGTTGATTTCAATGATCCAGAAAACAGCCTGTTTCTGACAAAGCCGACAGGTAACCATCATTATGGCGGTTTACGTAGCAACGGTTTCGATACCAGTAACCCCGCGAATCGATTTAACTATGACACCATTCTCAACTGGATTATTGAAGGTGCGCGTTACGATTTAACTAACATGCGGGAGTAATGCTGTTGCCATAATCGTGCACGTTGTTCAGGTGCATATTTATACGCATCACAAATGATGTTTCAAATACAATAAAAAAGCGGGCCTGAGCCCGCTTTTTTTATCACCGAAATAAATACCTGGTTACGCGGCGAATCCAGTGCGCAATTTTTTCAGGGCATTGGTTTCGATCTGGCGTATGCGCTCGGCTGACACCTTGTAAGTATCCGCGAGTTCATGCAGCGTGGCCTTGCTCTCGTTCAGCCAGCGCTGCTGAATAATGTCGCGGCTGCGTTCGTCCAGTGTTGCCAGTGAAGCTACCATGGTATCGAGTTGCTGGGACTGGGTGTCGTCTACTTCGAGCGCAGTTGCCGGATCGGCGCGCTGATCAGTGAGATACGCCGCAGGTGCATAATGTTCATCGTCATCGTCGGTCGACAAATCGAAAGCGATATCACCACCGCTGAGGCGCGATTCCATCTCCAGCACGGTTTCGGGTTTGACACCGAGATCGGTGGCCACCTGCTCGACTTCGTCCTGGTTGAACCAGCCGAGGCGTTTTTTCGAGCTGCGCAGTTTGAAGAACAGTTTGCGCTGGGCCTTGGTGGTAGCGACTTTCACAATGCGCCAGTTGCGCAGTACGTATTCATGAATCTCGGCCTTGATCCAGTGCACCGCGTAGGAGATCAGGCGCACATCGTGCTCCGGTGAAAAGCGCTTGACCGCTTTCATCAGGCCGATGTTGCCTTCCTGGATCAGGTCAGCGAGTTGCAGGCCATAGCCCATGTAGCCGCGGGCGATTTTCACCACGAAGCGTAAATTCGACAGGATCAGCTGTTGCGCAGCTTCGATATCGCCGTGTTCCTGCAGGCGCACTGCAAGCGCTTTTTCTTCATCGGCGTCGAGCACGGCAACGCTGTTGGCGTAGCGAATATAGCTGTCCAGATTGTTGACGCTAACCGCAATTTGCTGGCTAGTCGGTATCAGGGCTGTAGTCATGCTCCCTCCTTTTATATCAATTGTAGCTCAGTTTAGCACTCGTTTTGTAGGAGTGCTAATGGGGTAGAAAGTTCATTTTTTGCGGCTGCGGCAGGGTGTTCAGGCGCGTATGACGGCCTTGAGTCCAGGCAGTTTAGCTGGGCTCGATAGCACTGAGATGGCGGCCCACCGCCAGCCACGAGCCGGCCAGGCCGAGCAGGCAGCTCAGGGCGACGAGGTTGATTACCTGGCTAAAGCTCATGCCACTG
>JBATHJ010000015.1:0-2799 GCA_049666625.1 Gammaproteobacteria bacterium
GTACGACGCGCTTCAATTTCTGCAATATTTTCTGGCGTAGCGACTTTAGCTTTGCCCATGGGCAATAAAAAGTTACGCGCATAACCGGGGCGCACATTTACAAGCTTGCCCAGCCCACCCAGACGATCAATTTTTTCTAGCAAGATGACTTCCATCTTTATCTACCTCTACGGTTTTTCATGTTCAGCAGCAATGCGCCGTCTGAAATCAATCCAGGCATCGGCCAGTCCAAGTACGACCAGCAACACCATGATATGCGGTATAAACAGCATCAGGAAATACACCAGATACAGCCATACCACGTTAATTTTTTTTCGGGCAACAACGGCATGCATCACCGCCGCGCCCTGCGAAACATACAATGCCAGCACTACCAGCGACATGGCGATGAGCAAATCCGTTTTAAACCACCCGGCCGCCGCGAAAATCACAACAGCGACCAGGGCTGCCGATTTACCCAGGTTAAGCGCCTGAAACTCTTTGGCGAAACCACCCGGGTTGAAATTCACCGCCTGCCACCAGCGCGCCAGCATCAGGCTGAGCATGGTGCCAAGCATCAGCGTGCTTGCGATCAGCCCCGGGATCAGGCGGATGGCGATGTTTTCAGCCTCACGTAATTCTTCCAGGGTGAACTGCCCCATCGACTGCTCGGCGAGTTGCGCGGTGAGCATATCCAGCGGTTCGCGCCAGAGCTCCTCAAATCCGGGAAACATCAGCGTCATCACCAGCAGTGCCAGCAGGCTCATGCCCGCGACCAGCAGTACACTCAATGCCAGTGATACAGTTTCACGTAATACTGTGGCCGCCAGCCAGACCGGCATCCACACCGCGAGCATGTAATACACCGCGACCAGCGGCTGCGAGAAAATCAGCGTGGCAAACACACCTGCACCCAGTACTGCAATCAGCATTACCAGCAGGCCGTGGCGGTAGCCCTGAACCAGGGTAACCAGCGCCACTGCAGCGCCACTGATCAAAACAGCAAACCAGCCCACCAGTGGAACCAGCCCCAGCACCGCCATGCTGGCTGCAATCAGTGCCGCCTGGCTGGTGCCCTTCAGGATAAATCGCGATAGCAATATCATCTGAAGCGTTTCCCTTAGCTGCGACCCGTACGTTAGCGGGACACAGCCAGGCGTTTAGTGATGACCGTCGGTATAGGGCATCAGGGCGAGAAAACGCGCGCGCTTGATCGCCTGGGTCAGCTGTCTCTGGTACTTGGCCTTGGTGCCGGTGATACGAGCAGGCACAATTTTGCCGGACTCGGACACATAGCCTTTCAGCAGCTCGAGGTCCTTATAGTCAACCGAATCAATTCCATCGGCAGTGAATTTACAAAAACGTTTACGTCTAAAGTATGACATGTCTCTCTCCTGCCTTATTCGGTTGCAGCTTCAACTTTAGCTGTCGCTTCAGTATCGTCAGATGTGTCGGCAGCATCATCGCTGGCAGTGTTATCTTCGCGATCTTCGCGCTGGGCACGGCGTGAAGCATTTTCAGCTTCTTCAGCCTTGCTCTTGGCCAGCGGTGACATGTCAGTGATGGCAGCATCACACTTCATGATCATGTTACGGATAACGGCATCATTGAAGCGGAAGGCGGATTCCAGCTCGTCACGTACTTCAGCGCCACATTCGACGTTCATCAGCACATAGTGGGCCTTGTAAATCTTGTTGATGGGATATGCCAGCTGGCGACGGCCCCAGTCCTCAAGACGATGGATAGTGCCACCTGCTGTTTCGATCGTGCTCTTATAACGCTCGATCATGGCAGGAACCTGTTCGCTCTGGTCAGGATGAACCAGAAACACGATTTCGTAATGTCGCATTGTATTCCTCTCGGTAATGCCCCCCGGTGGCCGGTGGAGCAAGGATTGTTAAGGGCGCGTATTGTAGTTACAAAGTCAGTCAGTTACAAGCCCGCGACAATACCTGCAGGCGAGCTGAGTCTTCGCTAATATCGCCGCATGCAACTCAAAGCCCTGCTCACCGCCATTGTCCTGCTTATCGCCATTGCCACAGGCTGGCAGCTGCTGAACACCAAACCCGGCTCGACTGGCCAGGACGATACCGGCCAGCACAGTATCGCCAGCAGTGATGCCAATGAATCACTCAACGCGCGCATCGTGCAGCTGGAAGCTGAACTGGCGACAGAAAAAACCCGCAATGCAGAGCTCGAACAACGTTTACTCGCGATGCAGGACGCCGAACTGGACCGGTTCGAAAATGAACAGGAACTTGCCGACGCCTCAGAACCGCCCGCAGGCACCGGGCACTCGCCTGCGCGCTCCTCGATTCCTGCATTGCAGGCACTCACCGATGCCGGCATACCGCTGGCCACGGCCGAGGCCATGCGTGACTGGATCGGCGAGAACCGGCTGGCAATGCTGAATTTGCGCGATCGCGCAGAACGCGAGGGCTGGCTCAACACCACGCGATACGCTACCGAATTACGCAAACTGATCAACCCGACCTATGGGCTGCGCGAGCAATACGGCGATGACATGTATGACCGGTTTCTCTATGCCACCGGTAAATCAAACCGGGTTGTCGCTGCCGATGTGTATTCCGCTTCAGCGGCAGGCGCGTCCGGCATCATGCCAGGCGACATTGTCTACAGTTACGCCAACAAAACTATTTTTTCGATGAACGATCTTAAACAGGCCACGCTGGAGGGTGAAGCCGGTGAGAGCGTCCTCGTGCTGTTGCAACGCGATGGCGTGTATTTTTCGATTACTGTGCCCCGCGGCCCGCTGGGCATCGAAATGCGCATGGAAAGCCATGCGCCTGAGTAGCTGCT
>JBATHJ010000016.1:0-4384 GCA_049666625.1 Gammaproteobacteria bacterium
CCCATATACCCCATATGGAGGGTGTGTATCGCGCCAAAATCGGCCTCAGTAGCCACCTTTACGCGTGCTTTGCGGGCAGCCGCCGATTTTCAGGCCCTGCTTGGAGGGCATCAGCGGGAACATCTCATACATCAGCTTGGAGGTCACTTTCTCGCCCCAGCGCTTGCCCATCTCTTTCATGATGGTGCGTTCGTTGGGTTCGTTGCCTGCCAGCGTTTCTTCGCGGACAAAGTTGACGATCTCCCGGTGTCTATCGGTAGGCGTGATGCCTTCTTCTGCAAACAGCGCAGTGGCGATTTCTTCGTTCCAGTCACTGGAATTAACCAGGTAGCCGTTCGCGGTTCTTTCAACTGAGTCAAGTACTGACATAGTATGTTTACCCTTTATCTGTTTGAAAGTAGATGCTGATAAATTAGCAGCGCGGATATTAAAACAGATCGCACGCAGTTTCCATACACCCTGCCTTAATGGGATATAGGCCTATACCCTTCAGGCACCTGAATAATGACTGCGATCTTCTTCTTCACCGACCGCGCGAATGCCCTTGTGCGGAAGGAAAATACCGCAGCCGAGGTGGCGTAGCGGGCCGACACCCTGCTCCTGCAGCTGGATCGAAGTCGGTTTGTCGATATCGGCGATCATCAGGCTGCGGGTATCGACATCACCGTCGCCGGTTGTAATCGTGTGACCAATACCGCAGAGCATTTTGCGCACTTCGATATCGCGCTCGGCGAGCTGATCCGCTATCCAGTGTATAAATTCGTTTTCATCCATGCCGTGCGGCATGGCGACATAACGCGAGAAAATCACCGCCTGGGGCAACAAGGGTTTAATGCTGAAATCACCTATTTTTACAGGGTTTCCTGCGATATCAAAAGTGCTGCCGACAAGGCTGGAGACATCATCGATGCGGTGTTTTGGCACCCGCAGCGACATCCGTGAGCGTTTCGACAGGCAGATAATGCCGCCATCAGCAGGCCGCTCCCAGCCATTGCCGGTGGTGGCACCGTGGATCTGGTGCACACCCAGCTCGGGCTCATCTTTCAGCCAGGGCAATAATGCATGCAGGGCGCTGGAAAGTTCCTGCGCATGCGAGGTCGGCACCTGCTTGCAGTCGATCTTGAATGCCCGGTCGACCACATTATCGGGGACTACGTAATCGCTCTTTTTTTGTTCGTCTTGCCACAACATATTCAAATTTCTCCGGGCTTATTCCTGGCGCGAGGTAAATGCCGCTTCCAGCCGGTCTTCCCAGTCTGGCGGGGTGTCCGGGTACGGCGGTTTCACATCCATGCGGAAAAACAGCTCGCCTTCGCGCGCACGTCTTTTCAATTCGACCACCAGGTCGTCAAACGACTGCAATTCCTGCGCCTGTAATAACACTTCACTTAGCCATAACATCGGTATTCTCCTGTTCTATGCGCACAAGCGGTCGATGCCGGTATCGGCCACTCGGTCGTAATAGCGCGCGCGATACATCAGCCGCTGCTGCGCTGCGCTGTCTTCAAAGCCACTGCGATTATGCAGCACATTATTACAAATAATCCCCTGGCCGGCAGCGAGGCGGTGCTGCAGGACCATGGCATCATCGGCCAGCAGCGCAGTGATGCGCTCAGCAGCGGCGCGGGTGATGTCGTCGTCACGCCATTCAATATTGCGCTGACGCGCGGAATAACGCATGTGCAGACGTCCTGACTCAGGCTCGACTGAAAACACCGGCCCGCCCTGTGCGCCACGCAATTCAACCCCGTTTTCGATATTCGCCGGGATGGTCATCGCCGCGGGGTGCATCAGCGCACTTATATAGGCGGGATTTTCATCGCGCAGGCGGATATAGAGCAATTCGTGATCGAGCAGCGAATTGACCCCGCCGCTGGCCGCCGGTCGCACGCAATACATGATAATGGCGCGCACCTGCTGGTCCGGCGTATTGTAATAGCCATCGGTGTGCCAGCTCAGCCGCCTGTTGGTGTACGGAATGTACTGGTTGCCGCTCTGGTCGCGCACTTCGAGACTGGTGACACTGTCCTCGTCGGCGCGCAGGTTGGTATCCAGCCGGTCCAGCCCCAGCTGTGAACCGAGCGCATGCACCAGCGCCTTGTCGGCATCGGCCGTGGCCAGCTGGTAAATCGCCATATTGTGCTGCCCGCAGTTGTCGATCAGCGCCGCTTTTTCGACGGTATCGAGTGAAAACGGGTCGCGGATGTTCACAATCAGCTGCCCGGCATCACCCGGCACGCGGTCCAGCTTGCATTGTCGCCAGCGGGAATAGGCAGCCTGGTCTGTTAGATCGAACGGGTTTGACATAGAGTTGTATTGGCCTGCAGGGCATTCGAGTTACACTTCGCAGGTTTTAACAATGCGGCCACACACCCCCAATTACAATACCACCCATGGGCAAGCGGCCCGGGTCAACACTCTCTACCGGCAAAAATGTAACATTACTCATTATTATATCGGTTCATTGATACAGATCATGCTGCTCCCCCAAACCCATCCCAAGTCATTGATTTAGCTGACTAACTTATTTATCCGGGGACAGCGTCAATAATTACTCTATCCCATTCGGGGTAAAAACAAATAACCCCCCTCCCCCAAGGGTAGGATTCTACCGGCCACACGCTAGCCCTACACTTGCGCCCATAATTATCATTGATGGCGGTATGTAAATTACTTACTGCTGGAAGAGATATTGAGAACAAACAACTTTGGGCATACAATCGGCAACCCGATTACGACCCAAACGCTTTGCTAGCAGCAAAATAAAGCAGTTCAACAGGAGACAATCCATGGCCAAAAAGATATATGAAACCCCGATGCTTGACGAGCTTGAAAACGGCCCCTGGCCCAGCTTCATCTCAGGTATCAAAAAACTTCGTGACGATCACCCGGATCAGCGCATCCAGGAAGTCACCAGCAGCCTGCTCGGCCAGCTCGAGCATTCCTACGAAACCCGCAAAGGTTACTGGAAAGGCGGCACCGTTTCTGTATATGGCTATGGCGGCGGTATCATTCCGCGCTTCTCTGAAGTCGGTTCAGCATTCCCTGAATCTAAAGAATTCCACACCCTGCGTGTACAGCCACCGGCAGGCAACCACTACACCACCGCGATGCTGCGTCAGTTAAGTGACAGCTGGGAAAAATGGGGTTCAGGCCTGCAGACTTTCCACGGCCAGACCGGCAACATCATGTTCATCGGTACCACCACTGAAAACACTCAGCACTTCTTTGATGAAATCAACAAATACGGCTGGGACCTCGGCGGTGCCGGCCCATGTGTTCGTACTGCGATGTCCTGCATCGGTGCGGCACGTTGTGAAATGTCCTGCACCAACGAGCACGCCGCTCACCGTTACCTGGTAAACAACTTTACCGATGACGTGCATCGCCCTGCGCTGCCTTACAAGTTCAAGTTCAAAGTATCGGGTTGCCCGAACGACTGCCAGAACGCGATCGAGCGTTCTGACTTCGCAGTGATTGGTACCTGGCGCGATGACATGAAAGTCGACCAGGAAGAAGTTAAAGCCTATGTGAAGAAGAAAGGCCGTCAGTACATCAATGACAACGTGATCACACGCTGCCCGACCAATGCGCTGTCACTCAACGATGACGACACCCTGGCTGTTGATAACCGCAACTGCGTACGCTGCATGCACTGCCTGAACGTAATGCCTAAAGCATTGCACCCGGGCGATGACCATGGCGTAACCATCCTGATTGGCGGTAAGCGCACACTGAAGATCGGCGACATGATGGGTACTGTTGTAGTGCCGTTCATGAAACTGGAAACCGAAGAAGATTACGAAAAGATTGTTGAGATGGCTGAAGAAATCATCGATTTCTGGGCTGAGAACGGTCTTGAGCACGAGCGTTGCGGTGAAATGATCGAGCGTATCGGCCTGGTGAACTTCCTCGAAGGTGTTGATATCGAGGTAGATCCGAACATGGTATCTAGCCCGCGTCAGTCTTCATACGTACGTATGGACGGCTGGGACGAAGAAGCTGAAAAATGGTTTGACCGCAAAGCAGAAGCTGCCAGCGCCTGAGCCGTTTTTTGACAAAACTTTAAGCGAAGGGGGCAGACGTATGCCCCCTTCTAACAACTTGCAGAGAAAATTGAGGAATTAACATGAGTGACAAACCTCGTACACCGACAGAATCCGGTTGCCCAGACGCATTCCAGTATATGCACCCGGTCATGCGTAAAAACTTTGGCCAGTGGAAATACCACGAGCATCCCAAACCAGGTGTATTACGCCACATCGCATACAGCGGTGACGAAATATGGACTGTCCGCGTTGGTACACAGCGTATTCTTGACGTTTTCACCCTGCGCAAGCTGTGCGACATCGGTGAAGAATTTGCTGATGGTTATATCCACTTC
>JBATHJ010000017.1:0-2616 GCA_049666625.1 Gammaproteobacteria bacterium
CCCGAACCGTTGATCCCCGCAAATGGTTTTTCATGCAACAGGCAGAGAAAGCCATGTTTCTTCGCCGTGCTTTTCATCAGCGTCATCATCAGCTGCTGATGGTCAGACGCGACATTGGCCGACTCGAAGTATGGCGCAATTTCAAACTGTGCCGGTGCCACTTCGTTGTGATGGGTTTTGGCCGGGATTCCCAGCTTGTACAGCTGATCTTCGTAATCCTGCATGAACACCTGCACGCGCTTAGGTATCGCACCAAAATAATGGTCATCAAACTCCTGGCCTTTGGCCGACGGCGCACCGAACAGGGTGCGACCGGCGAGCAGCAGGTCGGGACGGGCATTGGCAAAATGCGAATCGACCAGGAAATATTCCTGCTCGGCACCGCAGCTTGAATTCAGTGTGGCGATGTCGGCTTCACCCATCAGCGCCAGTACTTTCTGCCCGGCCTTGTTCATTGCATCGTTCGAGCGTAACAGCGGAATCTTTTTATCCAGCGCCTCCCCCGTCCAGGACATGAAGACACTCGGAATCATCAGGGTCGCACCATTATCGGTGTGCATGATGTAAGCCGGACTGGTGGGATCCCACGCGGTATAACCACGCGCCGCATTCGTCATGCGAATACTGCCATTGGGGAATGAAGACCCGTCAGGTTCGCCCTTGATCAGCAGGCTGCCGGTAAACTGCGAAATGGCGCCACCGTCTGATGTGGTAATAACGAAACCATCGTGCTTTTCAGCGGTGATATTGGTCATCGGGTAGAAAATATGTGAGAAAAACTTAACGCCCTTCGATAAAGCCCATTCCTTCATCGCCGCGGCAACAATATCCGCGGTCGCGGGATCAAGTTCTGCACCTGTATGCACGGTTTTCTTTATTGCCTTGAAAGCATTCTTCGAAATCGCTTCTTCCATTTTCGCCAGGTTGAAGACATCAGTTGCCCAGATTTTGCTGAGCGGTTCAGGCATGTCGACAGGTATAGGTTTACGGTGGGTGATTTCATTGATCGCCCGGACGCGAGCTGCATTTCCACTCATTTCATTTTTCCTCAGTTGGACAGTTAATTTATACCGATATCTGTAGGAGAAACGCTGCAGGGGCGAGCGATAGCAGACTATCCGTAGCGGGCTTAACGAAGTGATAACTCCGGCCAGGCTTCTCAACAAACATGGTTTGACATAACTAAAGCAATTAACGCGCCACCGTTGACAAAACAGCCAAAATTGCCGATTTTGAAGCCTGGCAGCACATAGAACGTCTGAAACCAGGCGATATTAACCAAAACATAGTGACAGGCTGAATTTAAACAACCCGTATTTGTGCGCAACGCACTTTTATGGTGCGCACAATGAAGACGTTGCAGTTGTTGAAAGGTAGACATGTCCACGGATGAACGCAGATGAACACGGATAATGGCTAATAAAACAAGGGTTAATACATAGTGCACGCCGCAGGCGCAAAACAAAACATTCGTTTTTATCTGTGTCCATCTGCGTTCATCTGTGGACTAGTATTGTTATGACTGCCGATGAGCGCGACAGCAATACTGCCTGAGAAAGCTTAGTTAGATCGGCCCGCACGTTTACGGATGCTGGCTACTTCGTTAATTATGAGCGTGGTTTCAGCGGAGGGATTTACATGGCTGAGCAGCTTGTCATACCACGCGGCGTGCAGCGTTTCGTTAAATCCCTGCTGCTTGATCTCGATAAACATCAAGTGATTGATCGAATCCTCATGTCTCGACTGAGACGCCATCGAGTACCAGCTGCGTGCCTGTTCAATATCGACCGCCACACCAGTGCCGCAATGATAAATATTCCCCAGTGTATACTGCGCGACCTTATCGCCTTTCAGTGCAAGCTTTTTCTGAAATTCTCGAACGCTGGACGGGTATTCCGTATCCAGCTCATCAATGACTGTGCGTTTTTGATCCACGCCTGATTCCACAGCAGGTGATACACCTGCATACAACAAAGCACCGATAAAAACAGTTCTGATGTAGCTAAGCATATCCATTCGCGGCCTCACTTCCGCCTGCAACCTGTAACACCCGGCGGGGCTTTTTTTATGGCCGATGAGTGCTCGTCATGACCCGGCATAATGCCAAAACACAATGCTCCAGTTTCATCTCTGATCACGACATTATCAATTTGATCAAAAATTCCGCCGGCGGCTGAGCGTAATTACAGAAAACAGAACTTGCAACGCAAGGCGTTTATTGGCTACCGAGCATAATCGAATCAACGCAGACGCTGATTAAGTAGAAATTCTCAAATGTGTAAATTTTACCGACTTCTGTAATGCCTGCCTTACACTAACGCCGCAAGACCGAGCCCAGCTATCGGTCTAACGTATTGATAAGTTTGAGCACAGAGAAATCAGGCACGCATTATGCCTCTCTATAAACAGGACCATCTTTAAATGACATAGAGGTACCTGAAATGAACTCAATAATTGAATTATTTTTACTGGTCTACTTGCTGGCCACGATTGTGGTGATGATTATCGGACTTGTGCTGATGTTGACCCTGATATTCATACCGGGATGCGCCACGAAAAAAGTATCGCAAATGAAAATTCATAATAATCATAGCGCATGAAATAACTCACGCATGA
>JBATHJ010000018.1:0-3989 GCA_049666625.1 Gammaproteobacteria bacterium
ACGCCGATTGGGCCTTCGACAACCACGAATCCGGGCCATGACCCGGTTAAAGGCAAACGTGCATTCGCCGGCTTCATGCAATCTCTCCAACATAATGCAGACCATTCTGCGGGCACTGCTCAATCAATGTAGAAAGCTTACCACGACCCGGAATCAGCAAGGCCGGATTCAGCCGTTGAAGCGGATACAAGACGAATTCGCGCAGTTCGATGCCGGGGTGCGGTACATGTAGATCTGGTTCATCAACCCTGTGTTCACCGAACAGCAGGATATCCAGGTCGATTATTCTCGGCCCCCAGTGCTGGCTGCGGGTACGACCCATGCTGTTTTCGATCTGCTGCATACAACTTAGTAACTGTGGCGCGTCGAGCCGGGTTTCAAGCTGCACCACGGCATTGAGGTAATCGGGCTGGTCCTGTGGACCCATGGGTTTGCTGCGAAACAGTCCGGAATCGGCAATATAGCGCGTGTCTGCCAGCTGTTTTAACTCGGCGAGGGCACGTGCGATATTCTGTTTCGGTTGTTCGAGGTTGCTGCCGAGACCGATATACACGGTCTCGAAAACCGCCACAGGCTCACTCATGTGTTCGGTGGCGATGAACGCCGGCGGCGTTTGCGCGGTGGCCGGCGACGGCGTTTACTGCCATCAGAATCATCCGCATCGTCATGCTGTTGTGCACTCGAAGTGTGGCCCACCTGTTTCTGCGTCCACCATTCACAATCGTCCTTGACTGGCTCGCCGGCCTGCGCGCGCAAGCACAAAAAATCATAACCGGCGCGGAACTTGGGATGCGCCAGCACGGCTTCCATGCGCTTGCCCTTGCGATATGAAAACCGGGTCTGCAGCGCCCAGATATCGCGCATCACCGTGGTAAAGCGTCGCGGTATCGAGACGTAACGCACCTGGTCGCTGAGCAGGCTGGTGGCTGCTTTCTGAATTGCAATCGAATACGGCATGCCTTCATCAACGCGTTTTTGTGCGGCCGCCTGCAATGGCGCCCAAAGCAATGCAGCAAACAGGAACGCCGGTGTAATAGGTAAATCTTTCTGCACGCGTGCATCGGTGCTCTGCATTGCCAGTTCGAGAAACTTGCTCGCAACTGGATCAGTGTCCAGTGCTTTCATCGCAGACGGGAATAAATATTGCATCAGGTTATACTCACGCAAACTTTCAAGACTCGCCATCGCATGACCGGAATGAAACATCTTGAGCACTTCTTCGTAAAGCCGTGCAGCAGGGATATCTTTTAACAAATCACCATTTTGATAAATAAAATCGCGACAGCTTTCATCAATGGTAAAGTCCAGCTTGGCGGCAAAACGAATCGCGCGCAACATGCGCACCGGGTCTTCGCGGTAGCGTGTATCGGGATCACCAATCAGGCGCAGGCGTTTTTGCTGGATGTCTTCCATGCCATCGACATAATCGATTACACTAAAGTTTGAAATGTCGTAATACAGTGCGTTTGCGGTGAAGTCGCGACGCCAGACGTCTTCGCCGATATCGCCATAGACATTGTCGCGCAGAATGCGGCCCTCATCGGTCTGTTTGGCAGAGGCCGAATCATCATGTGCCGCGCGGAAGGTGGCAACTTCGATAATCATGCGGCCGAACTGCACATGCGCGAGCCGAAACCGGCGCCCGATCAAACGGCTGTTACGAAACAGTTCGGACACCTGTTCAGGGGTAGCGTCGGTGGCGACGTCAAAATCCTTGGGCGTACGCCGCAGCAGCAAATCACGCACCGCACCACCGACCAGGCAGGCCTTGAAACCTGCCTTGTTGAGCCGGTGCAGCACCTTGAGTGCGGAATCATCGATGTGCTGGCGTGAAATACTGTGTTCGGCGCGGGGAATGACCCGTAGGTGTTCGAGGTGCTGCACCTGCTTTGCTGACACCGCTGGCGGGTGTGCACTTCGCGTAACTTTGTCAGCCTTTGTTTTTGGTTTACACCTGCCTTTTTTTTCGTCCCTGGCAGTGGCTTTGCGCACACGATTTTTTAACCAGCCTAGCATGTAATTGTTCCGTGTAAATGTAAGTTGTGTATTTGCATCATTATGCAGGTTTCAGTAACAGTGTCAGGCCATCGCCAATCGGCACCAGGCTTTTAGTAACGCGCGCATCGCGTTTAATGTGGTCATTGAAACGACGAATTGCGCGCGTACTCGGTTCATTATTCTCTGCATTGGCAACATCACCGGACCAGAGCGTGTTATCGACTGCAATTAATCCGCCGGGGCGCACCAGTTCGAGCGAGAGCTCGTAATACTGCTGGTAATTCTGTTTGTCGGCATCAATAAACACAAAATCATATTGCCCGGCCTCACCGGCATCGAGCAACTGACGCAGGGTAACAAGCGCATCTTGCAGGCGAAAATCGATGCGTGTTTCGAGCCCGGCAAGCGCCCAGTATTTTTTCGCGATGCGGGTCCACTCGGCGGAGGCATCGCAACATACCAGGGTACCGTCAGGCGCCAGTGCACGGGCAATACATATCGAGCTGTAGCCGGTGAATGTGCCGATTTCAATCGCGCGCGCGGCACCCAGCAACTTTACCAGCAGCGACATAAACTGTCCCTGCTCGGGCGATATCTGCATTTCGGAGAATTCTATGTTGGCAGTTTCAGCACGCAGTTGCGACAACAGCTCAGACTCATCCACGCTGACCGACAGAATATAATCGTACAGCTGATCATCGATGGACAAGGTGCGGTTACTCAAATCTGTAAACTCCGGAGCTCAATCGCGGGCGGGTAGACGGGCGCTGCAGGAGACTGCATCGACATGGGGCGAAATCATAACAAAAAACAGCAGCTTATACAGCAAAGGATGGTGATTTTAAGGCTTATTCGTCAGCGAGGGCAAATGCCCGGACTCTCGATAGCGTAAATAGTCAGCGAGGATTGCAGCGTGATCGAACGCCAGTGGCACCTCGATAGTGCGCGGATCAAACATCGCCAGCGTTGCTGCATCATCCGCTGCAGCGGGCGTGCCACTGGCATGCGCGACATAGACCAGGCCTGCGGTATGGCCGCGTGGGTCACGCGCCGGGTCAGAATAACAGCCGAGCAAGTCCTTCAGCTCGACGTCGAGGCAGGTTTCTTCCAGTGCTTCGCGGCGCGCAGCATGTTCCACGGTCTCACCGACATCGACGAAGCCACCGGGAATGGCCCAGCCAGGGGGCGGATATTTGCGCTCGATCAGCACAATCGGACGATCGGGCCGGTCGATGAGTTCAATAATTATATCGACGGTGAGTTCAGGGGTTTTGGGACGCGGCATCAGTTGTCCTGTTTGAAACGAATGATATGCCGGCGTTGTTTCTTGTTCGGCCGACCCTCGGTCTGTGGTGTCGCCAGCGCAGCCAGTTTCTGGATTTCACGCAGTTTCTCGCGCGCCTGTATGCTCGCCTCGGTTTCTGCATAGAGCTGTGCAGCGGCTGTCGCCGGCCCGCGTTTATCCGTCAAAGCCAGCACCTCGATATCATATTCAAAACCAGCACGCTGGATTTGCAGCCTGTCACCGACCTTTAATGTGCGCCCCGGCTTGACCCGTTGACCGCCGAGATGCACCTTGCCCCCGCTGACGGCCGCCGTCGCCAGCGGCCGGGTTTTAAAAAACCGCGCCGCCCACAACCACTTGTCAATTCTGAAGACTTTATCCATCGCCACATTCTAGCGTGTGTGGATGCGTAACACGATAACAGCCGAGGCTGTCAACGAATTCAGCACATCGCAGTTTGCATTGAGATCAAGCTGGAAACAAAAGATTAAAATTAGTCCGCGAAAAACGCAAATAACGCAAATGTAATAAACCTGAAAACATTAGCCTGATTCAGGCAAGGATACCCCGAAAAAAGCCAGCATACATCCGCGGGCTACTATTCACTATTCACTATTCACTATTCACTATTCACTATTCACTATTCACTATTCACTATTCACTATTCACTATTCACTATTCACTATTCACTATTCACTATTCACTA
>JBATHJ010000019.1:0-3100 GCA_049666625.1 Gammaproteobacteria bacterium
TCTGCGTGCGCTAAACACGGCACAAATAACCGAATTGAAATCGGCATTTAAAATATCAGCCGATGCATTGCGGGTACGTACTGCCTTTAAATTGTCTGCGCAACAATGCACGGCTATTGAAACGGTGATAGCGGAAATATTCGGCAAACAGAAAATGGTCGAGTTCATCATCGTGCCGGATCTGGTCAGCGGTATCGAGATCAGTTGCAACGGCCGCAAGATAGCCTGGAGTATTGCTGATTACCTGGGTTCACTGGCAAAGAGTGTTGATGATCTGCTGAAAAATAAATCTGAAACTGGGGGCGCTGCTCCGAAAAATCCGGCAGCGACTACGGGTCAGGATGTCGATAACAATGAGCACTGAAAAAGCCCACGATAATCTGAAAAGGGGCAATCTGCAAAGCGACAATCTTAAAAATGTATTCGATAGTGCGTTCTCCGGACTAAGCCAGGCACGAGAATCTTTTGTGCCGGAACTGTCACCACGGGAGGTGGGCACGATTAACAGTATCGCTACAGGTATCGCTAAAGTGTCCGGTCTACCCGGTGTCGGTTTTGAAGAAGTGCTTAAGTTTCCCGGCGATATTTATGGTATTGCCTTCAATGTTGATGAAGATGAAGTCGGTGTAGTATTGCTTGGCGACTACTGGCACTTACAGGCGGGCGATGAAGTCGAGCGCCGCGGGCACGTGGTGGATGTGCCGGTGGGCGATGGACTGATCGGGCGCATTATTAATCCCATTGGTCAGCCGCTGGATGGTAAGGGCAGACTGGTTACGAGTGAACGCCTGCCCGTTGAGCGTCCAGCGCCCGCTATACTGGATCGTGATCCGGTCAGTGTGCCGCTGCAAACTGGCATCAAGGTCATTGATGCACTTATACCTGTAGGTCGCGGTCAGCGTGAATTAATTCTCGGTGACCGGCAGACCGGAAAGACGGCGATCGCGCTTGACACGATACTTAACCAGCGCGGTAAAAATGTGTTGTGTGTGTATTGTGCCATTGGCCAGCGCGCCTCGGGCGTCGCTAAAGTGATCGCCACGTTGCGCGAGCAGGGTGCACTGGAATACACCGTGGTTGTTGTGACCGAAGGTAATGATCCGCCCGGACTCGCCTACGTGGCACCTTATGCAGCGACCAGCATCGCCGAGTATTTTATGCAGCAAGGTCGTGATGTGCTGATTGTTTATGACGACCTGACTCATCATGCACGTGCTTATCGCGAACTGTCTTTATTGTTGCGCCGACCACCGGGTCGAGAAGCCTTTCCCGGCGATATTTTTTATATTCATTCGCGGCTGCTGGAACGCGCCACGCACCTGCGCCAGGATCTCGGGGGTGGATCGATGACGGCATTGCCGATTATCGAAACCGAAGCGCAGGATATTTCAGCCTATATTCCAACCAATTTAATTTCCATTACCGATGGGCAAATCTACCTCTCACCATCGCTGTTTGGACTGGGTGTGTTACCTGCCGTTGACGTCGGCAAATCCGTTTCACGTGTCGGCGGTAAGGCGCAGCGTGCAGTCTATCGCGCTGTGACAGGTGATCTTAAACTGGCCTACGCGCAATTCGAAGAGCTGGAAACATTTGCCCGCTTTGGTGCACGGCTGGATGACAGCACCCGAAAAATTATCGAACACGGACGGAGCATTCGTGCCTGTCTCAAGCAAGCGGAATTCGCTCCGGTTTCGATGACAGAACAGATTGCCGTGTTACTGGCGTTATCGGAAAATCTGTTTGATGCGATACCGCTTGAGCAAATGACCGCGGCCGAGCAGGCCGTGCGTGAGACCGCTGCGGATATCCCGGCCGAGGTGATCGAGAGATTTGAGAGCGCTAAAAAGCTGAGTGAAGAAGATCGGTCTTCGATTATCCAGTGCGCCAGAAATGCACTCTCGAGCTTTCACCCTGAGCCATCACGCCAGGAAAAATTATGAGCGATAGCGTCGCCAGCCTGCGTCACCAGATTGGCAGTGCTGAAGAGCTTGAATCTGTGGTACGCACAATGAAAGCGATGGCTGCATCGAGCATCGGCCAGTACGAAAATGCCGTAGGTTCGCTGGATGATTATTATCGAACGGTTCAACTCGGGCTCGCCGCCTGTTTCCGGGAGGATAAATCATCGGGTGTTATGCCGGCAATAAAACAGCAACAGCAAACGGCGATTGCGGCCATCGTATTTGGTTCCGATCAGGGCCTGGTTGGTCAGTTTAATGAGTCCATGGTGGAATACGCGGTTGATACACTGGAAAAACTGCCGGGTACAAAGATTGTCTGGGCGGTGGGTGACCGTATTCAGTCGCGCCTCGCGGAAACCCCTCTGCAACCGATGACCGGTTTTACCCTGCCAAACTCGATTAATGCGATTACTCCACTGGTCGGGGAGATTCTGATTGAGCTCGAAGCGCATCGTGAACAGGGTTTGATTGAACAGGTTTACCTGTTTCATAATCGTCCTGAAACCGGATCAATTTATACCCCTGCGAGTCAGCAGTTGTTGCCGCTGGATCAAACATGGTTACGTAATCTGGCCGAGATTAGCTGGCCGACTAAAAATCTGCCAGAGGTTATGAATAGCAGGGAACAAACCTTACGGGCACTGGTACGTGAATATCTTTTTGTTACGTTATTTCGGGCATGCGCTGAATCGCTGGCCAGTGAAAACGCCAGTCGACTGGCCGCTATGCAACGCGCAGAAAAAAATATCGATGAACTGCAGGAAGATCTCAACCGAACGTTTCATCGCCTGCGGCAGAGTAGTATCGATGAGGAGCTGTTCGACGTAATCTCCGGGTTCGAGGCACTAACATCTTCCTGAATCCCATGCGAACGTCAGGCGGCTCACACCAGCGTGTGATACTGGAGTAAAAGATGAAAATAAAGTCAGAGGATTTCCAGCTTCAAGAGGGCGAAAAGGTCAGTCTCAAGAAGTGGCCGACGCTGGTGGAGCCTGTCTGCCGGTCAAAGAAACTATCTGGCTGGAGTGCTATCGTTCCATCATCGATCCGGACAACCGTCACCATCGTAATGGTAGCGCCCTTTTTATTCAGCAAATATTTTACAGAAAAAAAAGCTTTCTCTGTGTACTCTGTGC
>JBATHJ010000020.1:0-1709 GCA_049666625.1 Gammaproteobacteria bacterium
GCATTGCAATATTCCCTGGCAGAAATTGGCTTGCCAAAATTGACACTGGCATAGCCGAAACGGCGCCAGCGTTTTTTACGCGGCATAAATAATGTCTTGAAAAAAAACTTGATCGTGGTTTTGATCACAAACCAGCGGCTGCGTTTTTCGGCATCAGGATCGAGCCGGCGCACCAGGCTTTTATCTTCGATCACGCGATCGTAATTTATCCCCACTGGCACGAACACGACATCACGGTCTACTTCCGGGTGGTACTCGCGCAACATGTAATCCAGAAAGCCGAGCCTCGGCTCACGCAAGGCACCATCACGCGTCAGCCCGCCTTCGAGAAACACCGCCTGGCATACACCGGCGCGGGTCGCGAGATTGATATACCGCTCCAGCACGCGTCGATACAGCGGGTTGTTCGAATTACGCCTGACAAAAAACGCACCCATCGATTTGATTAATGTCTGCAACGGCCAGATGCGAGCCCACTCACCGACTGCATAGGACAATGCAGTTTTTTCCGCAACCAGGAACGACACCAGCACGTAGTCCATGTTGCTGCGGTGATTCATTACAAACACCACGCTCGACCCCTGCGGAATATTTTTTAACTGTTCATCATCAAAAAAACCGACGCGAACACGGTAGACCAGTCGACCTATTTTTTTCGCCAGCCAGTAGCCAAACCTGAAGTAGACATAGGCATTGAAGGTGGGCGCGATTTCATTGGCATACTTCATTGCCTTGGCCTGCGCCACTTCGCCCGGCATGTTGTGTTCGATGGCGTATGCCTTGATAGCGGCGATCACCTTGTCATCGAATACCAGTTGATCTATCAGCGCCTGCTTGCGAGTTAGCTGGAAAGGACGGATTTCGATATCGAGGCGGGTATTGATTTCGTTGATCACGCGGTTGACGCGGCGGCGAAGATACCAGCGCATGCCCGGCAACAAAATACGGTCAAGCACCATGACTGCGGCGAACAGTAGCAGCAGTATAAAACCCCACATGGGCAAGGTCACAGTGTTTTCCATCGGCCCTCCTCGCGCCATTATGCGCATACTCATGACACGCAGGCAATGGCCGCACACCGCGGTTTTTACTGTCACACATATATATGTGACAATACGCGCCAATTTGAATATCGAGATCTAGCCAATGAAAAAATATGATGTATACGGCCTGGGCAACGCACTGGTGGATATGGAATTTGAAGTTGAAGACGGATTTCTCAAGTTGATGGAAATCGACAAGGGCGTGATGACCCTGGTGGACGAAGCAGCCCAGCACCGACTGATCACGCACCTCGATGCGTTTGAGGGTAACCGTGCCAGCGGTGGCTCGGCGGCTAACACCCTGATCGCAGTGAGCGCCCTCGGTGGCTCGGCGTATTATTCCTGCAAGGTCGCCGATGATGACCTGGGTGATTTTTATCTGAATGATCTAAAAGCTGCAGGCGTCGACAGCAACATGAATGGCAAACACCCTGACGGCGTTACCGGCAAGTGCCTGGTGATGATTACCCCTGATGCCGAGCGCACCATGCACACCTTTCTTGGCATCTCGTCAGAACTTTCCGCAGCCGAACTCAATGCCGAGGCTATCGTGCATTCAAAATATTGCTACATGGAGGGTTACCTGGTGACGTCCCCCACAGCAAAGACCGCCAATATAGTCGCCGGCGAACTGGCGCGGGCCAATGGCGTAAAAACTTCACTGAC
>JBATHJ010000021.1:0-2351 GCA_049666625.1 Gammaproteobacteria bacterium
TTAAAGATGTTAGTCCGCGAATAACGCAAATGAACGCGAAGGTTTTGTTTATGCGCCTGCGGCGCATTTCACTTACATATTAAGTATCTTTATTCGCGTTCATTTGCGTTATTTGCGGACTAAATTCTTTGCTTTTTTTGAACTTATATCACGCATGCTCAGAGTTATCGTCCTGCACCCAGTCAGTCATACGCGAACGTAAACGTATCAGCGCCTGGCCGTGGATCTGGCATACTCGGCCTTCGGTTACGCCGAGGATTTCGCCGATTTCCCTGAGGTTGAATTCTTCGTCGTAGTACAGCGCCATCACCAGTTTTTCGCGCTCGGGTAGTTCTGCGATTTTATCCGCCAGCGCGCCCTTGAATGACTTGTCCTGTAAGGCATGATAAGGGCCGTAGGTTTCGCCCACCGACGCTTCGTCACGACTGCCGTCGAGTTCGGTGATGTCTTCATAACTTAGCACCTGGTAGCCCGCGGCATCTTTCACCAGCTCGTAGTATTCGTCCATGCCGATACCCATGGCTTCAGCTATTTCGCTGTCGCGCGCATCGCGGCCTTCGCGTTCTTCAACTTCTTTAACAGCGCTTGAGATCTGGCGCGATTTTTTATACACCGAACGTGGCGTCCAGTCACCGCGCCTGACTTCATCGATCATCGCGCCGCGGATTCGTATTCGCGCATAGGTTTCAAAACTGGCACCCTTGGTGCTGTCGTAGGCTTTTAATGCTTCAAACAAACCGATCATGCCGGCCTGTATCAGGTCATCGAGCTGGACGTTCGACGGCAATCTGCCCATCAGGTGATACGCAGTGCGCTTGACCAGCGGCGCATATTGCGACATCAACTCATCATAGTTGGGCCTGTCCTCCGACAGTGCACCTACATCCGAGTAACGCGACATGGCTGTCATTGGTATGCTCCGATATCTTCAGGTTCATAGTTAATCAGTCGCTCGATAAAAAATTCGAGCTGGCCGCCGTTTTTCGTAGCTTCCGGCCACTTGTCTATCTGTTTTGCAAGACGCTTCAATGCGAGTGAAGCCGGGCTGCGTGGGAAGGCATCTACAATCGCGCGCTGATGTTGCACCGCTTTACGCAATTTTGCGTCGTACGGGATGGACCCCATAAATGTCAGGGTGACATCGAGGAAACGATCAGTCGCCTTGGATAACTTGTTAAATAATTCACGCCCTTCGGATGCCGAGTGCGCCATGTTGGCGAGTATCTGGAAACCCTGTATCTGATGTTCGCGGCTCATCACTTTTATGAAAGCATAGGCATCGGTAATCGAAGCCGGCTCATCACACACCACGACAATCACTTCCTGCGAGGCACAGCAAAAATTAATCACCGTATCTGAAATCCCGGCGCCGGTGTCGACCACCATCACGTCGATCACCTGGCCGAGCTCACTGAATGCATGAATCAGGCCGGCCTGTTCTGTGGCGCTGAGATTGGCCATGCGGCTGATACCCGATGAGCCCGGTACAATTTTTAAATTCGACGGGCCTTCGATAATGGCCTCTTCAAGCGTGCATTCACCGCTGATCACGTGCGAAAGGTCATATTCCGGATTTAAACCCAGTAACACGTCAACATTGGCCAGGCCCATATCGGCATCCAGCAACAATACTTCCTTGCCTTCGGCGGCAAGCGATACCGCAAGATTGACCGATACATTGGTTTTACCGACGCCACCCTTGCCACTGCTGACTGCGATGACCTTGACAGGCTTGGGGTTGGCGATTCGTCTCAAGCTTTCTGCTTGATCCATCAGTGCTTCAGACGTGTGCATTGGTAACTCTGCCTCCAAATGAATAAGCCAGTTCAGCTTCGCCAGGAACTCGCCGTGATTTTTGCATCAGCTTGACCGCCTCTTTGACCAGCAACTTGCCGCGGGCGGGATGTAAATCGTCAGGTACTTTCTGCCCGTCGCTGACATAGGCCACCGGCAGATTATGTTTAATTAATACTGACAGTGCTTCGCCAAGACTTGCGGCCTCATCAATTTTTGTCAGGATACAGCCCTGCAGATCAGCTTTGCTAAACGCCTTGATAACATCGTCCTGCAATGCCATTTGTGCCGTGGCTGATAGCACCAGGTAGGAACTGATGTTTGCACCTTCAATTTTTAGCGTGGACAGTTGCTCAGTCAGGCGCAGGTCACGCTGGCTGACGCCAGAGGTATCGATCAGCGTGAGTTTCTGCTCTGTATTGTGTTTGAGCACGGCGCGCAGTTCTTCATTGTCGGCCGCGACCTGTACCGGGATGCCGAGGATTCGTCCGTAGGTACGCAATTGTTCGTGTGCGCCAATGCGGTAACTGTCAGTCGTCACCAGTGCAATATTGCGA
>JBATHJ010000022.1:0-2009 GCA_049666625.1 Gammaproteobacteria bacterium
ACACGGCTGAGATAAAGCAGGCCTTGCACTGGGCAGGTCTGCTCGATAATTTTTATGTGATGCAGTCGCGCGCGTTCATGTTCGATACGTGCGACCTGCTGTGCAGATTATTGTTTCTCTGTGGCAGGCAACCACAGTTGCAAAATGTCATCGGCAATTTTTTTCACCGCAGGGTCCCTGTCTGTCGCGGCGGCCTCGACAAAACTGCGGGCGGCAGGTGTGTTTTGTTGATACAGGCCGCTGACAGCCTGCTGGCGCACCTGTGAATTAGTATCACCCATCAAGATTTGCCCCAGCAGTAACATTGATCGCTGGTCTTTTATCCCGGCCAGGGTTTTTGCAAGCTCGGTACGCACGTCGGATGAACTGTCTCCCATGCTGGTTTCAAGTGCATCGAGTACGCCAGTGCCACCTATATCGCCAAGCGCAGTGACAGCGCGTTTACGAACCAGCGGATCAGCTTCATCGGCAAGCGTTTGTTGTAGCGTATCTACAATATCGCTGCCAGCCATGCCTTCAAGATTATCTATGAACGCTATTTCATACTGTTGTTCAGCCGTGAGGTTTTGATAGCCAGACATCCGCTCGCTATTCTGTTCGGTCACTATTTCTATATTGACGCTGGTGATCTCATCGGAACCTTGATTGTCATCACGTGCAATCACCCACATTTCCTTTATCTTGCGATCAGTGTTGTTGCTGGCGCCGGCTGGTTCTTCTTCATACAGCATGACAGTGCTATAACCGCGTGTCAGGTTTTCGAGTAGCCGGGTGAGCGGCATTGAATGAAGCAGCCAGTTTTTCTGTTCCGCACTGATATCATCAAAAAGCTTTAATTTGAATTTGGCAGATTTGCTGAGCTGTTGCAGAACAGTGCCCAGTGTTGCCTGTGTTGCGCTTACTGAATAGCCTTGAGATGAATACATGATGTCGACGACAGCGGATTCATCTGGCTTAATGATGGCGCCAGTTTCTGCATGCAGCTTGTTCGAATACGACGTGGATATAACCATTAGCAGGCAGGCTGTGGCCGCCATCAGGCAGGTGCGAGGCATGATGGCACTGCGAGTAAACGATATGTTTCGGTATGAACTCATGCTGCCTAATATACCACTGGAGAGCCATTGGCGGGGACGAGTGTAAGTCGATATTAACATGCAGCGTATAAATTCTCTGTAATGAACTAATGCTCGTTACTGCCGCACCATGTTAATGTTAGAGCCTGGCGGCTACTGTAATACACTGTGAATAATCAGGGATCACTAAATAATCCACCATGAAGCCAGGCTCAGAGTCGAACACTGTAGACACCGGCATGCGACTGCATGGCCTCGACGGTCTGCGTGGACTGGCGGCGCTTGCTGTGTTCGGTGTGCACTATAACCAGATTATTGATGTAGACGTGCAGGCCGGGCCGTTTGATTTTTACCTGTTGCTGGCGAACGGTGAGTACGGTGTTGCGCTGTTTTTTATCCTGAGTGGTTTTCTGCTCTCGCAACCGTTCTGGAAGTCGATGTTAAACGCTGCGCGCTGGCCCGATACCCGCACCTATGTCATTCGGCGGCTCGCGCGCATCGTGCCTGCGTATTACCTGGCGCTGACCGTGCTGATATTGCTGGCGGGCTACTGGCGATATCCCCAGGCCTGGACCGATATCCTGCTGCATTATAGTTTCCTGTTCAATTACGCAGAATTTTCAATCTTCAGTATCAATCCGCCGTTCTGGACGCTGGCTGTCGAAGTGCAGTTTTACTGCCTGCTGCCGTTGCTGTTTGTATTAATACGCAGGTGTTCTTTGCGCAGCAGTCTTGCAGTTTTAATTCTGTTAAGCCTGCTGGCCTATGGTTTGAATTACTGGCTGATAACATCAATTGATCAGGTCATCCCCTGGCCGTGGTCTACAGCACTAACCTGGGTACGTCCCTATGCGGCAGTGGTGACGCATTCTTTGCTGGCGCACCTGCCACATTTCATGATTGGTGTTGGTTGTGGCGGCCTGTGGTTGCATC
>JBATHJ010000023.1:0-4949 GCA_049666625.1 Gammaproteobacteria bacterium
CGCGCCTTGACCATGGCGTAGCGTTCCCAGTCACGGCCCTGAGACTGGTAGTATTGCTCCAGTGCGGCAAAACTCATCACCAGCGGGCCGCTGTCACCAAACGGCCGCAGCCGCGCATCCACCCGGAAAACAAAGCCATCGGCGGTAATCTCGTTGAGCGCGCGGATCAGTTTCTGCGCCAGGCGCACAAAAAATTCGTGAATACTGAGGCTGCGCCCGCCCTGGGTCTGGCCGTCCTGCGGGTAGCCGAAAATCAGGTCGATATCGGAGGAAAAATTCAGCTCGTAGCCACCAAGCTTGCCCATGCCGAGCACCAGCAACTGCTGCGACCTGCCGTTCTCATCCAGCGGGGTGCCAAATTGCGCACTGGCAGTCGCATGCAAATGATCCAGCGTCACCGCGACCATGGCTTCGGCAAGAAAACTCAGCTCTGCCATGATTTGCTCGAGATCTGCGAACTCAGCGATATCGCGTATCACGAGTCGCAGCATTTCGCCCTGGCGCAGCTCGCGCAGCGCATGCATCAGCGCTGCTTCGGCCGCGGTTTCATTTACCGGGCCTGCGACTGACTGTTCAATCGCTGCTTTCACCCGGGCTGAATACGCCGCCAGGTCGCGGTCGGTATCCACACCTTCATCCAGCACAGCACGCAGTAAAGCAGGTTTGCGGCTGCACACCAGTGCAGCAAAATCACTGCAGGCCCAGATTTTGCCCATCACCGGCAAATCAATCGCCGCATCAATGCCGGCGTCTACGCAGGCATCAGACCAGTCCTGCCAGTAAGCGGAAACAATTGCCTGCAGGGACTGCGGCACATCGGCTAACAATTCTTCAGGCGTCGCGTTCATGAAATATAAAAATCAGTGAGTAATATTGGAAACTTTATCGAATCGAGCTGGAAAATACCGCATTAATCACGGCGCTTCATATTATGAACCAAATCGTCACACCATGAATAAATTAACAGTATTACCGAAGCCACAGCAAATACCTGCAAACAGGAAAATGCATACGGATGTGAAAAGGACTGACATCAGGTACGACTGCTGACTGAAATACAGGCTTGCACATCAGCTGGAAAAGCCGATGGTAGCTGTAATCAAAATTTATTCTGGCCACTCAATCAGGGCAACTCAGCCAAACATGCCCTTGAATGTGAAGTAGAACAGTATCGCGAGGAAACCACCTGCCGGCAAAGTCACGATCCATGACATGAAGATATTGCTGACCACACGCATATCAATCGCACCGATACCGCGTGCAAAGCCAACACCCAGCACTGCACCGACCAGGGTGTGCGTAGTGGAAATCGGTATGCCGGTAAAAGAAGCCACCACCACCGTGCTTGCGGCTGCGATCTCGGCTGCAAATCCGCGACTGGGTGTCAGCTCGGTGATTTTCTTGCCGACGGTCGCAATCACCTTGTATCCATAGGTGGCAAGCCCGATCACGATACCGATGCCACCAATCAGCAGCACCCAGCTGGGCAGCGCCGCTTTTTGTCCAACCACGCCGGATTCGGCAACACTGATCACTGCCGCCATCGGACCCACCGCATTGGCCACGTCATTGGAGCCATGCGCAAACGCCATGGCAGAGGCTGTAAATATCATCAACACGCCGAAGATCCGTTCAACATTGGCAAAATTAAAATCGTTATCCGCCAGTGGATCGATTTTTACACGCCGAATCAACACCGAGCCCAGAATCGCTATGACAATGCCGATACCGATGGAAATGAAAAAGGCTTCCTCGGTCGACAGATCCAGGCCAACGTGCTTCAGGCCCTTTTTCATGGTCACCAGGGACAGCATGAAACCCACCAGGAAGAGATAGAACGGGCCGTACTTGATGGCATTTTTGAGTGGTGAATCAGTATCCAGGATCAGTACCTGGATGCTTCTGAATACCATGAAAGCAATCACCCCGGCCAGCACCGGTGATACCACCCAGCTCATGACGATGGTGCCCACCTTGCTCCAGTGCACCGCATCCATGCTGACACCCACGGCAGCAAAACCGACAACCGCGCCCACGATACTGTGCGTGGTAGATACCGGCCAGCCCTTGCGCGAGGCAATCAGCAGCCAGGTGCCCGCGGCGAGCAATGACGCCAGCATGCCCCAGATAAGCATGTTCGGATCGGCACTGAAGACCTCGGTATCGACAATGCCCTTGCGTATCGTCGAGGTCACTTCACCGCCGGCCAGCCAGGCACCGGTAAATTCAAAAATTGCCGCCAGCACCACGGCCTGCTTCAGGCTCAGTGCACGTGAACCCACCGAAGTTGCCATTGCATTTGCAACGTCGTTAGCGCCAATACCCCAGGCCATAAACAGGCCGAATACGCCCGCGAGAATAATGTATACAGTTGTCTGGTCCATGCTTTCCCCTTAACGCGCCAGCATCAATTGCAAACGACTACCTACGCGCTGTGCACGGTCAGCCACTTCCCCCGTCCATTCGATGATCTTGTAGAGAAACATCACATCAACAGGGTTGAGTTCTTTTTCGATCGCAAAAATCTTGTTGCGGATAGCCGCTTCAAGCGCATCAGTATCACTTTCGATCAGGTCGAGCTTGTGGATCATGTCAGAGACCAGTTTAATTTCGTGACCACTGAAACCGGTCTCCACCAGTTCATCAAGCTGGTTGATAGCAGTTTGTGCCTGCCGGCAGGCATCAACGCAGCGTTGTACATAATGGATGTAATCTTCGTGGATAACATCTGGCAGGGTCATCTTGCGCCCGAGGATGACCCCGGCGATGTCTTTCGATTTATTCGCGATCATGTCCTGCATGCTGAGCACTTCCAGTAAATCCTGGCGCGACACCGGCATAAACAGTCCCTTGGGGAGATGTAAGCGCAGTTCTTTTTTCAGCTTGTCAGCATCTTTCTCAAGATTTGAAATAGTGTTGCGATGCTCGGCAACTGATTCCCAGTCCTCCCTCATCACCGCATTGAACAGCGGGACCAGTTCGGTCACACAGACCATCACCTTGTCCATGTGCTGCTGCATGGGAGCGACCGGTGAACTGCCAAATATCCCGGACATATAACTGCCAATTGCCATTACTCATATCCTCCACGCACCTGTGTGCGAGATGATTACACTATTTCAATTGCTCGATTTTTATATGCCGCGCATTGTAATATTTTCGTAACATAATCACAGCACTTTTTTACACCTTCAGCCCAAACTCTACATAAGGCGCTGTTTGTTATGGCACTATCTAAGCGCCCGCCAACATTCAAATTACCGCCAGGCAAAACAATCTGTTTTGCATCTGACACTGGTCAATGTTTTTCGACATAAGGTTTAACCTGATCGTCACACCAGCTTCATCCCACGTTCACAAAGGCTTCATAACTGCGTAACAAATTCACGCCAGAATTGCGCGCATCTCAAACCGCAACTTCAGGAAATAAAAATGAAGAAACCCTTATTGGCAGCAATGGCTGCGTGCATCGCCAGCGCAGCGCCTTTATCTGCACACAGCAG
The DNA here is from genome assembly GCA_049666625.1 of Gammaproteobacteria bacterium. GTDB lineage: Bacteria > Pseudomonadota > Gammaproteobacteria > SZUA-229 > SZUA-229 > JASBSR01. Next base: position 3,504 of record JBATHJ010000023.1, read on the forward strand.
TGGAATCACCGTATACCAGGACGGCGACAAGTACGTAAAAATTGGTGGCCGTATCCAGTTTCAGTACCACCAGTTTGATCCCGATATTGGTGACAGCAGCGATGAAGTACTGTTCCGTCGCCTGCGCCCTTACCTGGAAGGCAGCCTGCATAAAGACTGGAAAGGAAAAATTCAGTTTGACCTGGGCAAAGCCGAAGAAGGCAATGAAGTCGCAGTCAAGGATGCCTACATGCAGTACAAGGGCTTCAGCAACATGAAAGTAACTGTCGGCAACGCAAACTTCCCGTTCTCACGCGAATTTCTTACTTCATCAAAATATCAGCAGCTTGTTGAACGTACCTTTGTCGGTGATCACGACTACGGCACACCGGACCGAAACGCAGGCATACATTTGACCGGGCATTCAGAAGATAAGCACATCGGCTGGGCCGCATCAGTTGCGCAGGCATCGATTGATCCTGACGCCGCAAAACTCGACTTTGATACACCGGTAAATCGCAACGATGATTTCAACGAAGGTTTTATCGTAGGTGGCCGCGTAGATTTTCACCCGATGGGCCCGCTGAAGTTTTCACAGGGTGATTTCGATGGCGCCACAAAAGCCACCATTAGTCTTGCCGCATTTACCTGGAGCAATGACGATGACAACAACACCTACACCACGGCAGGTACGTCGACCAGCACCAGCAAGGCCGATGTCGATTCTGTCACTGGCGTAGAACTCAGCGGCGCGTTTCGCAGCAACGGCATTTCCATCGATATTGAAACCAACAAGTTCGATGCCGACAGCGTAGACACAGCATTTACCGGTGGACTATACCGTAACGGTTCGACCTCACTGAAAAACTCTGCGATTGAAGCCGGTGTGATGTTGCCCGGCAACACGACCGAACTGGTACTGGCTTACCAGACACAGGATGCTGACAACTATGCTACCGCGTGGAACCGCACATCCGCAGGTGTTAACTGGTTTCTGCAAAAGCATGATATCAAGGTACAGCTCAGCTACCGTATGGGTGAAAACCTCAAGGGTGTAAATGGTGTTGATGCAGACGAAATATTCCTGCAATCACAGTATGTTTTCTAAACGCTTACACCTATAACGCACAAGGACTCCTGCTGGCCATGGATGGCTTTATTTTTATAGATGCGTATTTTTCATGTTGCGTGACTGGACATGACCTCAAGACAGACGAAACTGCCTGACAGCATTGATGAATGCATTCTCTGTTTCACGATTTCGCGATACCCCGTAGACCAGCGCGTGGTATAACCTGATTATCGCACCAGCCTCGTGCGCATGGACTGGCAAACGCTTCACGATCCGGTCCACCAGCTCCTGCGGTGTATCCTGCGGCCTGACTTCGATACCTGCGCGCGCAATTTTATTCCTGAATTTATCGTAGTGTATTCGCACACGGTCTCTTTTCTTATACCTGCTATCAC
>JBATHJ010000024.1:0-5468 GCA_049666625.1 Gammaproteobacteria bacterium
TGGCTTCATTAAGCTCAAGCGCAGAACTCAAATCTGTGCCGAAGGGTTTTTCGACAATAATGCGTTTCCAGCCCTCACCCTGCTGAAAACCGGCTTCGTAAAGCAGCTCGCACAGCGTGCCGAAAAAGCGCGGCGCCATGGCAAAATAAAACAGTACATTGCCGTTGGCCTGGTATTGTTTGTCGAGTTGTTCAACCGATGTTTTCAGTTTTTTGAAATCATCCAGTTCGAGATTTGAGGGTTCAAAATAGAACCGCCCGAGCAGGTCATCACTCGCGGCCTGGTCAAATTCGTTGCGGGTATGAAATGCACCCAGGCCATTGTCTTTACTCGCCATGCTGTCACGAAATTCTTCGTTGGAAATCTGGCTGCGGCCGGTACCGAGTACGGCGAAATTTTCGGATAGCAGGCCGTCACAGGCAAGGTTATAGAGCGAGGGCACCAGCAGGCGTTTGGTGAGATCGCCCGAGGCGCCGAAGATCAGCATTACGCAGGGTTCACTGAGCGCATTCCTGTCACTTACAGCTGTCTTTGAACCGGCCTCACGTGTATTTGTAGACATAGGACATCTCTTTAACAGTTCATTAATCGGGACAAGCATACCCGGAACCAGTGTAACTTCATCCGGCTATGCATACGATCATTTTCCATACCTGGAAAAGCATTCGGACTCTTGCTATTCACTATTCATTATTCATTGCATCTCAAGGGTACTCGGAATATACCGGAATATCATCACCCGAACACGACCAGTCCACGCGCGAATCCCAGAATATCCGCGCCTGCGGTTTAATCGGCGAGTCTACATTCAATGAGCCAGCAGGAACAATCACTGCTCCCAGCTCGGGCACGACTCTCGGCATCGGGCTGCCGCAGTGTGAACAAAAACAGTTATAAAACCGTTCCGCTTCCGGGACCTTGTATCGTTTTAATAATGCCTCACCCCTGGTCCAGGTAAGACAGGTTTCGGGCGCCACACGTATATTACTGGCATGCCCGGTGCCAGTCGCCTTGCGACAGCGCTGACAATGACAGTGGTAAAAAGTAACAGCATCACCACTGATTTCATACTGCACCGAACCACACAAACAACTACCACTCAATTTCGCCGCAGCCATATAACCCCCATAAATTCACGCAGCCTGATAGAAGTAATACCCCGCTCTAACCAGGTTTTCTTTTCATTATTCATTATTCATTATTCATTGCTTCACCGAAACGATTCATCGATTGGGTCGGGGCAGTATTCACGGCGTTTGCACGAATGACAATGCTCGCCGAGATAAAGCTGGTCCACCCAGGTCACCAGTTCCTTTATGTGTTGCGGATCATCGAATAAAAACCCGGCTTCAAAATTGCGCCGGTCTTCGTGCTTGCTGCCCATGCCGGCACCGGTGAGGTTGGGTGAACCAAGAAAAGCGATTTCATTATCGATGATGACGGCCTTGGTATGCACCCGCGGACACAGGATGCGCTCAAACAGCTCGCTGTTGACCAGTTCATCAAACTTATCGAAATCTTCGCGAAACCGCGGGCCCGGTTCCCTGGCATGAATCAGCCGCACCGCGACACCGCGGCTAATGAGGTCAGCCAGCAGTTCCAGCAGTGGTACAAAGTGTCTGCCGACTTCAACATGCATGTCCTTGATGTCCGCGGTGACAATCCAGATAAAGCGTTTTGCCTGCGGAATGCGTTGCTGGATCAGCTCAAGGTAGATATCGCGGTTTAACAGAAGTTTATGCATGTATGTGTATGATGATTTAAGCCAGTGTCTCGCCAAAAAACGAAAAAGATCGTTGCTGTATGCCCGGTGTATATGCAAACAATGCTCACCTGCATACACGGTTTTGTTTAGTTTGCTCTCAGAAAACGCTACTGCACTCTTGCTGCTGCCAGACCTTTATCATCGACAATCTCGGGGCACAGTCGCCAGTGATGCTCCACTGATTCAGCGTTTTTGTAAAGATTTTTTTCCAGGCGTGGATATACTGCGTGGTGAGATGCTGCAGGGTCAGCAACGATGGCGCGATCCGCTCGATATATTCCTGCACCAGGGTGGCTTCTATCGCACCGTCCCTGTGCTCGCAGACCAGGCATACAGGGAAACGCTCGGCTTCGATGCAGCTGTGACTGGTTTCGACAATACCGCTGCCATCGCAGCTATCGCATCATCCATTGCCGCTGCACCCGGTTACAAAAACACGATCCGCACTACAAACGTTTTTTTATCTCGCTGATAATCGACTTATCATACGGGTCGATCGCGCTGCGGTAGTTCGCCACCAGCTTGCCATCGCGATCGATCAGGTACTTGTGAAAATTCCATTGCGGGTATACACCGGACACCTGCGCCAGCTGCCGATAGAGCGGGTCGGCATTGTGACGAGTGACGCGGGTTTTGGAAAACATCGGGAACTCAACGCCATAGGTCATGCGGCAAAAGTCTTTGATCTGCTTTTCAGTGCCGGGTTCCTGCTGTCCAAAATCGTTTGACGGGAAACCAAGCACGACCAGGCCGGCATCTTTGTATTCACGGTAGAGTTTTTCCAGTGATTCGTATTGATCGGTATAGGCGCACTTGCTGGCAGTGTTGACCACCAGCACTACCTTGCCCTGGTATTGTTCACACAGGTTCACCACGGTTTTATTATCCAGTGTGCGCACATTGACATCGAGCAGATCCGAACATTCTTTTGCGTACACCTGAGTGTTAATAACAAGCATAAGAAAAGCCAGGGTGATGATTTTCATTTTCAACTATCTCCGTAATGCGAATGAACTGCGTTTATAGGTTTATAAGTTAGATACTGTAATGACTCCACGTCTGCTAGCATAGGTGCGCATTTCACAGCGGCAGTTTTTCCAGCGTAGTGAACTTGGCAACGCCTTCAGGCAATTTTCGCAAACGTCGAACGCCTTCCCCGCCGGCCCATATTTCAACATCCTCTGACACACGTTCGCGCAAATCGGTTAAATCACGCCGAATATTTTTGTACTGGTAGGCGCCGCTGAAAGTGATGCCAACAATATCAGGATTAAACTGGCGTACCGCGCGTTCAAGCTGGTCCATCGGCACCTCGCTGCCAAGATTGATCGCACTGATGCCATGTGCGCCAAGCATGGCCGCGACCATCATCAGCCCCAGGGTATGCGCTTCGCCCGGCAATGTCGCCAGTAACACCACCGGTTTCTTTGCGGCTTTTTGCATATGATCGATTTCGATATTGAGAAAACGGCTGATGTGTGCCGATAAAAAATGTTCCTGGTAGATATGCAGCTTGCCCGCGGCCCAGAGCTCTCCGACCTGGCCGAGTAATGGCACCAGTAGTTTAATAATAAAATCGCGCATCCCCAGTTGCAGGTAGTGCTTACGCAAAAGTCGTTCGACCAGGGATTGATTCGACGCCAGCGTGGCATTGATTACGGCAGTGACAGCCTGGTCGGTTTGATCGCTTTGACCGGACGCAACGGGTGTCAAACTGGCTTCGAGCTTATCCAGCGCGGCGTCATCCAGCAGCAGCAACTTGCCCGGGCGCAGTCCCTGCCCCAGCAGGCGCCGAATGCGCTGCAGCCGGCGTAACTGCGCTTCAGAGTACATCCGCTCGCCCTTTGGATTGCGCTGCGGTTCGGGAAAGCCATAGCGGCGCTCCCAGACACGCAGCGTGTCACGCCCGATGCCGGTATCGCGTTCTACCCGGCCAATCGAGTAATGTGCATCGTTTTCAACCATTTATATCCCCTCCGAACCGTATGGATGAATAATAACACATTTTGTCCTAGACAAATACTTTTCAATCATTATACTTGAACCCGTCGGAGCGCTGAATCATCCGGAGATTGTTCAATACATATTTGGAGAACAGCCATGAGTAAATACGAACAGCAAATTCTGCACACGGAGAAATATTACGCCAGGGCGATCAATGCGACCGCAGCAGAAAACACAGAATCACTCTCTTACGTGGTGAACGGCGGCTGTCTGTCCAGGCTGATCAGCAACCCGGTCGGCAGCGGTATTGATGAAACTTAGACCCCAGTTGGCTCCTGTCCCTGATCATCCTCTTGATGATAGCCAGATTCTGATCGGCCCAGGCATTGGGAGCACCGGAGAGTGTGCACTGTTCGCTCTCCGTTTTTTTTTGGAGCCCTGTATGAAAACCACATCGACCGCCAGCATGACAGGCAAAACTGATTTTATTTCTGGCACCCGCAGTAATAAGCGCGCCTTACCCTGTCGCGGCTGCACCGCAAGCTGTAAAAACTACCCGCGCTGTAACGGCAAACTATGGCGCATGTCTCAAAACCTTGATACCCGGCAGGAGAATATATGATGCGCATTTCCACGCTAGACCCGATATCGATGAATGATGTTAGTGACCCGGTCAATGCCCCGTTCGTGATCGTAGGCAACGGGCCCAATGCACTTAAAATCACCTTTGAAAGCGAAGCAAACAAAAAAGTCTATCTTGGCACCCCGCTGCACACCGCAAACGCAATCCTGGCAGCAGCTTTTGCCAAAGTCGAGGACTCGAATATCACAGCCGCGAATAATTGACACCTATATACGTGACCAATCAATAACAATTCAGACACAGATAAAACCATGCAACTAACAATATTCTACGACGGCCAGTGCCCGCTATGCCTCGCGGAAATGCGCCAGTTAAAAAAATATGACGACTCTGCGCAGCTGGTGCTCGTCGACCTGCATGGCGCAGACCTGGCAGTCAACTATCCGCATATACACAAGCCGAATGCAATGCGCATGCTACACGCTCAACTCGAAAATGGCGCGATGCTCTACGGCCTGGATGTCACCTGCAAAGCCTGGTCGATTGTCGGTCGGCACCGCTGGCTGGCGATACTGCGCTGGCCGTTGATTCGCAGGCTGGCAGATAGTGTCTACCTGTTGTTCGCACGTTATCGCGGTCAGCTTGCTTACCTGCTGACCGGAAAATCGCATTGCGACACATGTTCACTGGCGGAAACAGAATCAGCCTGCCAGATTAATGACAGGCATGAGCGTGATGAATCACGGAGAAGATAACGCGGATACTATAGAAACGCACACCGCGCTGGTCATAGGCGCCGGCGGCGGTATCGGACGTGCATTGCTACAACAATGGTTGCTGTATCCGGGTATCGACAAGGTAATCGCGGTCAGCCGGCAGGCACCGCCCACAAAGCATACAAACACCGGCATAGAGTGGATACAAACAGATTACTCGGAAGACGCCATTGCCGGGATTTGCACACAATTAAAACAGGACGGCGCGCATATTACCCGGGCATGCATTTGTAACGGAATGTTGCACAGTGAAAGCGCCTGGCCTGAAAAACGTATCGAAGAATTAAATGCAGCGGCAATGCATGAAGTCTTCCAGGTAAATGCAGTGTTGCCCATGCTGTGGTTAAAAATGTTGTTGCCGGTACTCAAGGGCAGGCAAACATGCGTGGTAGCGGTATTC
>JBATHJ010000025.1:0-6635 GCA_049666625.1 Gammaproteobacteria bacterium
CCAGTCTGCCAGTCGCATGGTTCTTTTTAAGCCGAGCGCAAATACATACTGGTCATAGGTGTCGGTATCACTGTATGAAATTCCGTATAAAGCTGCGTCTGCAAGCCAGCCCTGTTTTCTGCTGCCGGTGATCAGCACATCAGTCGAGGCCGACAGTTCATAAAACGTATCCGAGGTACCCAGCACCGAGTCCTCGGAAACTGCACTGATATTATCGTCATGGCCCAGGTTAAATGCGAGTTTGCTTTTGCTGCGATCTTCTTTTATTGAAAGCGCATCCAGGTGCTGGCTGGACAGCTTCACGAGCTTTTCATCTTTACCCGAGCTCACCACTGATTCGAAATATGGCCGCGCCCGGGCAGCGTCTTTTTCTTTAATTGCAATGAGCCCCAGGTGATAATTTGCAATCTCACGCATCTCCACGGTCTGCTCAAGCAGCTTGAAATAGTGTTTAGCGTCCTCGTACCTGCCCACCTTGTAGTAGCTACTGGCAAGATTGTACTGCAGCGCTACCGAATCCATGCCCTGTTTCATCGCTGCTTCAAAATACGTCACCGCTGCGGCGTTATCACCTGCCTTGTAAGACGCCACGCCGAGTTCGTAATCAGATTCGGCCGTGGCCAGCAGCCCTGATGAAAATAAAATAATGAATACTGTAAAAAAATATCTGTTAATGATGTTTGGTTTCATTTCAGTACCGTTGTCAGCGTAAGTATTGATGTATCTCAAGCCCGATCCAGCCTATCTCAGTTTTATGGATTAAAAATGCCCATCGGACTTGACGTGGGAAATTATACCACGCATAATAATCATTAGTGGGATTATTTCCCACTGCATCAACCAAGAGGATAATTTTATGAAAAAACTGTTTACATTGAGCACCTTAGCTGCACTGCTTGCCAGTGCGAATGCGTATGCGCATCACCCGGCAGCGGATATCGTAGATCCAGACGTGTATGCAATGATTGAAGAAAATATTTCTGATGTGCATCTCGCGCTTGATTTTGATGACATGGGCAGCCCGAGCACCGATATGGGCGGCGCCATGGCATCAGCTGATGATGCCGGTAATATGGCTGCAGATATGGGCAGTGATCTTGCCGGTATCGGCTCAGACCTGGACGAAGTAGGTGCAGGTATGTCGGAGCTGGCGCAAGGCTCGATGGGCGCGCAAAGATAAACCTCGCTCTGCGATACATCTGAGCTTCGGGGGCAGTCATCATTGACATTTGATGCTGCCCCCTGCTTGTTACGCTTAGCTATTATTTACAGCGTATCTGCTGACAAGCTTTTTCATCAGCTTCAACTGATTTCTGCGTCAGCTCGTGCCAGGATGCCTGCAGGTTTTTATCCGCGGGTGAAATGTTTAACGCGCATTGCAATGCCTCGCGTGCAGCGGTAGTACAACCACTGGCATGTAATGCATAGGCCAGGTTGTTCCAGCTGATAATTGAACCTGGCTGAATAGCCGTTGCCCGGGTGAACGCTGTCACAGCTTCAGCCCAGTGCCGGGATTCGAAAGCCAGGTTGCCGATGGCTATCCAGATGGCGTCCACCTCGGGCCATTGTTTGCTTGCAGACAGGTAGGCTTTAGCTGCAAGTTTCGAGTGGCCCGTTTCCTCGAACGCATAGGCCGTTGCCAGGTAACGTAGCGGTTGTGCAGTCACAGGAATTTCACCGACAGGGACAATCACCAGCGCCCAGAAATCGGCGCGTTTCCAGGTGCGTTCGAACACATCAATGGGTGTAATCCAGCGCCGGGTCGTGCCGGAGCGCAGGATGACGTCATGCGTATCCAGGTCATACCCAATAACCACTGCATAATGCCATTGTGGATACCAGTCAAACCCGAGGTTTTGCAGTACCAGCACAGGATTACCCGCCGCCAGTTCAGCGAACAGATCAACCAGCTGCGGTTCTAACGCATAGGGCAGCAATTCATGACGTCGCGCAGCCACAGACATTTCAACCTGAAGACTGCCCTTGCGCTCAGGAATATACACCTGGCTGGCTAATTCTTCCGGGGTGGATATCACCCCGTGAGATTGAAAAATTGTCGCCAGCGCGGCGGGCCCGCATTGATAGGCTGTTTGCGGGTAAAACGGCGTATCGGCAAGCTCCACTACTGCCGGCAGTGAACCCGGTGCGTTAGTCCGTAACAGCCTGCTTTGCGGCGTAGACGCACAACTGCTGAGTATCAGCAGGCATAACAGCAGGCTCAGTATCTTCATGCATCTATATGCAATGCATTAGCGAACCGGGTGAATGAAGGGGAATATATCAGTAGCACCGATGACATCGGTAATGACAAAGACAATGAATATCACCAAAATGAAGCCGAGCACACCGCTACCAGCAGGCAGTTCATTCATCTGCTGATTGAGCTGGGCGATTTCCTGCTGGGTCATTTGATTTATGCGACTTTCGATGTTCGCAGTATCGACACCCAGGTCAAGCAACTGCGCTTTTACATCTTCACGGTGCAGCGTCTGCAGTAGCTCATCTTTTTCACTCGAAAACTGGACCTGGTCAATCAGCTGAGCGTTGGTAAAGAGTGCCGCCTGGGCCTGCATCACGGGCGTGAAAATCAATAAAAACGATATCGTCAAAGCCACTGTATGATTACATAACTTCATGATAAAAACTTCCTGGGTAATAAATGTTTATCTAGCATGATGACTCGCACAACAACGTCGGCATGTACTGTATTTAGCGGGCAAAGACAATCCCGCCCGCAAACAATGATACCTGATTCATCGATGAGATACGCAGTCTAAATTTAAGTTCCCTGATATCAACTGGTCAGCCAACACCGCCAGATCACAGCGCTGTTTTGCATCTTATATCATGTGTTCTGAAAATTGCGGATGATCCTGCAGGATGCGACGTGAAATCATCAGGTAATACCCGTAGTCAGAGTGAAAATCCCGGCCTGCCGCTTTGGGTTGTAGTGAACTCCAGGTGATTTACCCACCCTCAGACCGACCAATGTCTAAGTACGGCCAGTAAGCGACTTTCATGGTCCCGCTGATACACATGTTATGTATTCATCATTCAGGAAGATTGATGAAAAGATAAACGCTACTCCCCTTTTATCCGGCAGGCTGACAGTATCGCTGCCGGGTGTCCACGCGTGTGCTCATTTCCCCCAGATCCTGCGCAACATGAGGACCACAACTTCGTAGCCGTCATCGGGTGTTTTCGGTTGAACTGCCTTGAACTCATCCCAGTGGTCGTTGGTGAAAGAACCGTCTGCGATTTCACCCGCCGGATCGGACAGGTAATAGTGGACGCCACCAGGCACGCCCTCAGGTAACATCATAATCTCCACCAGCAGTGCGTAATCCGTTCCGATGCCCGACTCCCCGACCTGGGCAGCGAAGGCTTTCGCACTGTTCGCGACGATCTTCGTCTGGTTGGGGCTGAACACGAAGTCGTATAGCACCGGTTCCTTTACCAGCACCGGTTTCGCCAGCGCCTCGGTTTCCAGGAATGTCACGACTTTCTCCGCCAGCCCGGTATCTGGCTGAATGGTTCCCGGTGGTCTGATCACATTCACCGGGTATACCGATACGGAGAACGGGTCCACTCTGGCATTGAATTTCTTGCTGGCTTCAGGCGATATGTATGGGTAGCACCCCGACAGCAGCAGCGCCACTATCAGCAGAAAACTGTTCCGATACCTGAAATTTACCTGCGGCATTCACTTACTCCTGTTCGATTCAGGTTTAACGATCGACATAATCACATACATACAGTGCCTCCTTTGGGTAAAAAGCATCAGGCTTCAATATACCGCTCTGCTTCAATTGCAGCAGCTATGTCTGAGCACAGCCATACGCCGCCATCCATCTTGCGCCACTACCTGGGCAGAAACCGCTTTTATTACAGCCGGGTAAACGCTCTGGTTTGTAGACTGAAATATTATTGATGATTGTTTAAGTCGTTAAATCTGCGGTCAAGAACTCAACTATTTTACGCTCAGACCAGGAATAAGCAGACATGGGCGTCTGACCTGAAATAAACCCAACATGACCACCACGTGTACTCAAGACAAAATCAATAGCCATGCTCAGCTCGTCCTTATTCGGGACAGTACTATGAAACATAAAGGGATCATCAGATGAATGAATAATTCTTGTTGGTACTGTTATGCCCTTTAGAAACTGGCGACTACTGCACCTGTCATAATAATCCTCTGCACCAGCAAAGCCATGTAATGGCGCAGTTACCTTGTCATCATACTCCCAGAAACTTTTTAACTGTTTAACATCAACGTTCAAAGGAGATGTCATGGTTTTAAATTTTTCAATATAGGTTTGTCTTAGCGATAACAGTAAATGATTACGGTATACTTTCGACAGGCCTGTTTCCAGGCGCCTGGCAGCATCGTGTAATTTAAATGGGACAGATACTGCAACGGCTTTTTTTAATAAGTTGGTATCAGTTGTTTCGCCCAGCCACTTTAATAAAACATTTCCACCCAGGGAGTACGCCACTGCAGCATAAGGATAGATACCCGTAGTTTCACGTACGTGCTCGGCAATGAAGGCCAGATCAGCGGTTTCACCAGAATGATAGGCCCTGGCTAATCGATTCATGCGGCCGCTGCAACCACGAAAATGCATAAAAACAGGCTTATAACCGGACTGCTCTAATTGATGCATTATGCCATTGGCGTAATGTGAGTTTATTGATCCTTCAAGACCATGAAGCACCAGTACCGTTTTATCAGAGGGCTGTTTACTCCAGCACAAATCGATAAAGTCGCCATCATCCAGCTCAACCTGCTCATTCAACAGATCAAGTTTATGGCGTTTCTTGAAAAACACCGGCCACAAGGTCTGCAGGTGTGGTGAACGTAACCACCAGGCTGGCTTAAAGTCGGCTGTTTGCATTAATCACTAATCAGTTAAAGTTGAGTACATTTTTCGGATAACTGATGAAACTGAAGACGCTGGGCAACGCCCACAATATGCAGTCACAATGTTGAGATAATATACTTATATACTGTTATGAAGTCTGAGGAATAAAACCTGGAACAGGTTAATACTACTTTCCGGACTCGCTCACCGTGATATCACCAGACGCCTGTGCATCTTCGTTCCACACTGGATTATTAAGATCATCGGGATGCAGCTTGTCACGCTCGGCGCTGTTTATATGCCAATAAGACCTGTCGACAGCGGCCACACTGTAATCATCTTTCTTGTCATGATCAAACGGACACCACCAGTTTTCAACAATGGTGACGAGATAAGCGACATACCTGAATAAGCCGACACTCAGGGGGCAGTATAATTTGCAGTTAAAAATCCAGTAGAACCTGTAGGCACGCAAACTATACCAGGCGGAGCCGGTACTATAGGTAATCTGGTTATCATAGCAGTATCGATGCGATGCCCAGCTCGGAATAAAATCCCGGTAAGGCCGGAAGTCCATACCGCCAATCCATTTCAGGTGCGTCCTGATCAACAACATCCCAAGCACGACAAACGGAACGGTCACAATCAGCGGAACATAAATAAGGGGAACACCCAGGTATATTTTCCAGTTTGGCTGTTTGATAAAGCCTGAAGCAATTTTTACCCGTTCCATACAACTTACCCTTGTGATATTTACCTCAACACTAAGTTGAGTGCTTGCCTAAAATGAACGGCGCTTCTTTTATTCAATTAATCGCCATCAGCTGGTCCGCTGAAACGGCAAGATCATAACGTTCCTTTGCTACCTGCATCATATTTTCAGCGAACTGCGGGTGATCCTGTAATATGCGGCTGAAATCTTCCCTGTTCAGAACAAACAAATCACAAAGCGTTTTCGCGCGTACACTTGCGGTGCGCGCGGTCGACATAAGTATGCCAATCTCGCCGAAGAAATCTCCGTCGAGTAATGTTTTGACAATTTTTCCAGTGCCATCAATCACCTCGACATCGCCGCGACAAATGAAGAACATCTCGTTGGCAATATCACCATGTTGAACAATTGTATCGCCTTTCTCCGCCGTGACTGAACGCAACGCAAGAATCACCGCGCTCAGCAACAGCGGATCAGCGCCCTTGAACATGGGCGATTCTTCCAGCACATCCGGGGTCACCACATCAAACCAGCGGCGTCCGTCTTTCTTGAGCAATTCGTAGGCCGCTTTTGGCCCCCATGAATTACGCGTGTAATTGGGAAAATCGTTTGCCGGTGTTGCAGACCAGTGATCAAGTAAAGGTTGTGCAATGCGCCATGCAGCTTCGACCAGGTCGCCGCGTGAGAACAATGTAGCATCACCCCGCGTGCAGGAATAAATCATCACTTCATACCCGGTGTAGCGTGAAGCTTTGAACACATCGCCATAATTAAATGCCATGTCCACGGTCTGCAATTGCATGGTCGGGCCGGGGGTTTTGGCCTGGAACAGCAACTCGATGCCCTGGTAAGGCTGAATATGGAACACCAGCCGGTTTGCACTGAGCTGTTTTACAGCCGTGCCCTGGAATATTTTTTCCGGTGCTTTTTTAAACTCGACCACGATTTCAGTGCCGCGTTTCCACAAGGCCTTGCCCGAACGCAGGTATATCGGCACACCTTCCCAGCGCCAGTTATCGATCAGCAGTTTTGCAGCGGCGAAGGTTTCGGTACTGGAT
>JBATHJ010000026.1:0-2752 GCA_049666625.1 Gammaproteobacteria bacterium
GGTCGCCGCGGTGTGTCCACCACTTGCAGCGAACATCAGGGCGGTGCCGTTTTGCGGGCTCAGTGCATTTACATTGGCGCCGCTTTCCAGCAGAAAACGCACTGCCCCGACGTGACCGGCTTCCGCCGCCAGCATCAACGGCGTCCTGCCCTCGGCGTTATGGGCATCGACCGGCACGCCGCGCCCTAGCAGCAGCCTCAGCTGCACTAAATGACCGTCGAGTGCGGCCTGGAATAACTGTTTGTTAGACGCTGACTGCGATTGCGCTGACTCTGCCGGGGTTGCACCGCCGGGTTGATCGTTCTCGCTGCAGCCTCCGAGGAGCACGGCAAACAGCATGAAAACGAAGGCGGGTGTCGTCAGTAGATTCATGATTTCATTCTCCTGCGTATGTCGTTAAGGCGTCGTGGAATCCTCGGTCTCGACCACTGCATCCTCGTGCACCACACTTACCGCTCGTGGCGCATCTGTGCCGGGCGCACCGAGCTGGTCAAGATCGAAATGAAAAAACATTGGCACACCATTACGTTCGATCTCGACGTCCACTTCGGTAGCATCCTTCAGCTCGGTAAGTGACTGCACTGCCTCGATGCTCTCGGCAAACCGCCTGCCATTCACTGCCGTGATCAGGTCGCCCGCTTCGACCCCCAGCACTTCCAGCATGCGGGCGCCGTCCTCGCCAACGACCTCGACCGTAAAACCGGCAAAGCCGCCGTTCCTGTAGGCTGTATCGAAACCAAACATCTTGATGAGTTCCATCCCGTCGCGGTTGACCAGCTTGCTGCGGAAGTCACTGACGATACGTCTGGCCTCGATTTTGCGGGCACGCTCCAGGGCAGTATCGGGTGCCATGAATTCGGCGGGCAGTCGCAGAGTTTCACGTCGACCGTTGCGACTGAGGATTACCCGGTCGATATGGATCTGTTCCAGCATGGCGAGTCCGTAGACACTCTCCCCAACCCTGAAATGCCACTCCTGTTCGTCGGGACTGCGGATAATGGCGTAGCCCAGATGCTGATCCTCGGTCGCCAGAATGCCTTTCAAATACAGACCGAACACAGTCTCCACCGACTGCTCAGTAGACCGCGCCGGGCTTTCAGCTTTAGCGTAGATAGCGTCACTATGGTTCGATTCAGCCTGCCCATGGACCTTATCTGCGAGTAGCAGGACCAGCACAAATACCAGTAACACGCTCACCGGCCTTGACTGCCAGCGCGCCCGCCGTGTTCGATGTGATGTAAATACTCTGGCCATAAATCAAGCTGAGTCTTATTGATACGGCTTGGGCACCACGAGACCCAGTTCCTCGCAGCGCTTGATAATGCGGTACAGTTTTCGTTCACTGATGCCCAGCTCCGAGGCTGCGCTGCGACGTGAACCACGGCATTGCTGGAGTTTTGACAGCACCTTCTCCACCTCCATTCCGAGCACCTGCCGCGGACTGGTGCTGGCAGAGGGATCCGTGGCTGACGGGTTAGAAGCATTGACACCTTTGCGTCTTTCGACCTGGACGGTCTGCGGTATGGATTTGCGTTGAAAAACCGAGTCCGGCAGGTGTTCGGGATAAATATAACCATCGGTGGCCTTGAGAATGGCGAGTTCGACAATGTATTTCAGTTCGCGAATATTCCCGGGGTAGTTGTACTCCTGCAGCAGGTGCAGCGTATCTCCCGCCGGCGCCGCTTTCTTTTTAAGTTCCTTCATAAAGAAACACATGAGTTCGGGGATGTCACTCTTGCGATCTCGCAGCGCCGGTAAGGTCACCGTGTGTCCGGCAAGACGGTAATACAGGTCTCGACGGAACGTGCCTTCTTCTACCATGTCGAGTAAATTCCGGTTGGTTGCCGAGACGATGCGAACATTCGCCTCCAGGGTGGCTGTACCGCCGACTCGACGGAAACTACCGGTCTCGAGTACACGCAGTAATTTGCCCTGTATCGTCGGCGAGATTTCGCCGATTTCATCGAGGAACAGGGTCCCGCCATCGGCGAGTTCGAATAAGCCTTTTTTCAGCTTCTGCGCATCGGTAAAAGCACCGGCTTCATGGCCGAACAATTCGGATTCGAACAGGGTCTCGTTGAGGCCGCAGGAATCAAGCGTAATGAAGGGGCCCTCGGACCGCGGTGAACGGTTATGTATATAGGCCGCAAAGCGTTCTTTGCCGACTCCGCTTTCACCGCATAACAGCACCGGCAGGTCGGAATTAGCGAGTATGCTGGCTTCGCGCACCGCATCCAGGAACACCTCCGCTCTGCCCACCAGGTCGTTATCGCGCAGCATCTCCTCGGTTTCGATGGGTCGCAGCTGTTCGCCCATGTAAAGAATTTCGCCGTCATCACCGCGTATCGGGTGGGCCTTGATTTCAACACAGTCCTTGCTCCCGTCCGGGCGGGTGTGAATATGCAGGGCTTCCTCGAGCTGGCCGCTCTTGAACATGCGGCGGTGCGGGCAGTCTTCACCGACCTCGGCACAGGGTAAATCCGAATTATGGGAAACCTGGTGACATTTACGCCCGACGATATCGTCCGGCGTCTGGTTGTACTGGCCTGCATAGGCCTTGTTGGATGCGACGATGGTGAAATCGGCGTCAACCAGCACGAACGGTTGCTGGTAAATATCCAGCAACGATTTGACCGACTCTGGAATTTTGTTTTTTGCCATTTTGAACTCCTCCGCGTCGAGGTGGATGTATCCCGTAGCAGCATTGCTGGCGGGTAAGCCCTGCGTATTGCGTTGAGTCCTTCAGTTTCAG
>JBATHJ010000027.1:0-2225 GCA_049666625.1 Gammaproteobacteria bacterium
GTCTATTCATCGTTCCGTTGAATCAACTATTGCCAAAAATTAAAAAGCCCCGCTGTTTCCAGCGGGGCTTTTTGTTAAACACTCACGGGTGTGAGCAAGACTTACATCATGCCGCCCATACCGCCCATGCCGCCCATATCAGGCGCACCGCCAGCTTCTTCCTTAGGTAATTCAGCAACCATGCACTCAGTCGTAATCAACAGACCTGCAATCGAAGCTGCATTCTGCAGAGCTGAACGCGTGACCTTGGTTGGATCCAGAATACCCATTTCAACCATGTCGCCATATTCGCCGTTTGCAGCGTTGTAACCGAAGTTACCTTTGCCTGCGGCAACCTTGGCCATGACTACAGATGCTTCTTCACCGGCATTGGTCACGATCTGGCGTAGCGGATCTTCCATTGCACGACGCGCAATAGCGATACCGATGTCCTGATCGTGGTTGTCGCCTTTTATCTTATCAACGGCTTTGAGTGCACGAATCAGTGCAACACCACCGCCAGGTACGATGCCTTCTTCAACCGCAGCGCGAGTTGCATGCAGCGCGTCTTCAACGCGTGCTTTCTTCTCTTTCATTTCGATTTCAGTTGCTGCACCTACCTTGATCACGGCAACACCGCCGGCCAGCTTGGCAACACGTTCCTGAAGTTTTTCACGGTCGTAATCTGAAGTAGAGTCTTCAATCTGTGAACGCAGTTGTGACACACGTGCTTCGATATCTTTAGATTTACCCGCGCCATCAACAATGGTGGTGTTGTCTTTAGTCACGGTGATTCGTTTTGCAGAACCCATGTCTTCCAGCGTGGCTTTTTCCAGTGACAGGCCGACTTCTTCTGAAATCACTACACCACCGGTCAGAACTGCGATGTCCTGCAACATGGCTTTGCGGCGATCGCCGAAGCCTGGTGCTTTAACCGCGGCCACTTTAACAATACCGCGCATGGTGTTGACTACCAGGGTAGCGAGGGCTTCGCCTTCGACGTCTTCTGCAATAATCAGCAGTGGACGACCGGACTTGGCAACGCCTTCGAGTATCGGAAGCAGTTCACGAATGTTGGAAATTTTCTTGTCAAACAGCAGAATGTACGGTTCTTCAAGTTCTGCGCTCATGCTTTCCTGCTTGTTAACAAAGTACGGTGACAGGTAACCGCGGTCGAACTGCATACCTTCGACGATGTCGAGCTCGTTATCCAGCGAAGTGCCTTCTTCAACCGTGATCACACCTTCTTTGCCCACTTTGTCCATGGCATCAGCAATGATCTTGCCGACGCTTTCGTCAGAGTTGGCAGAAATGGTGCCGACCTGTGCAATCGCCTTGCTGTCTGCACAAGGTTTTGAAATCTTTTTGAGTTCTGCAACGGCTGCAATCACGGCCTTGTCGATACCGCGTTTCAGGTCCATCGGGTTAATCCCGGCAGAAACGGACTTCATGCCTTCACGCACGATACCCTGCGCAAGCACAGTGGCCGTGGTGGTGCCGTCACCGGCGATATCAGAAGTCTGGCTGGAAACTTCTTTCACCATCTGTGCGCCCATGTTTTCGAACTTGTCTTCCAGTTCGATTTCCTTGGCGACAGAAACACCGTCTTTGGTGACAGTGGGTGCGCCGAAGGATTTATCCAGAACCACGTTGCGGCCTTTTGGACCCAGCGTGACTTTTACTGCATTAGCGAGAATGTTGACACCGCGCACCATACGGCTGCGTGCGTCTTCTCCAAATCGTACATCTTTAGCTGCCATGATTTTAATTACCTCTTGAATTCTATGAAATATGTCTGGCGCTTACGCAGCCAGAACGCCCAGGATGTCTTCTTCTTTCATGATCAGCACTTCGACACCATCGAGTTTGATCTCGGTGCCGGAATATTTGCCGAACAGGACTTTATCACCCACTTTGACTTCCAGCTTGCGGACATCACCGTTTTCGGCAATCTTGCCATTGCCTACTGCAATGATTTCGCCTTTCTGTGGTTTTTCGGCGGCCGAATCAGGAATGACGATGCCACCGGCACTGGTGCGCTCTTCTTCTACGCGTTTAACCACTACACGGTCGTGCAACGGACGAATTTTCATTTGTTTTTCCTCTCTTTGAAAAATTAGCACTCTAATTGTGTGAGTGCTAATCATAATGACGAACGGAGCAGTGTCAAGCGCCGTGATGGCCCTCGACTCTGCGGTGTCAGAATAGTGGGGACAGACCGGCTGATAACAAGGGGCGGGGGCGAG
>JBATHJ010000028.1:0-2502 GCA_049666625.1 Gammaproteobacteria bacterium
AATACATGTCATTTATTAATTTGCGCAATACAGGCACTAACCTGTCATGTTGATCCTGCAGTTATCAAAAGGTAGTTTGCCAGCCAAGCGTTGCGGTCCAGTCGCTGCTCATTTGCACACCGTCAACATTTTCATACACTGGCGCACCTATCTCTAATGCCAGGCGCTGGTTCCGGGTCCAGCCTTCGTGACCCAGCAGGTTCACGCCCAGCAATAAATCAACTTCACTGCCGCCGGTGTTGGCTGCATCAAATACCGGGCTGCCGCCGGTAATAATAATGTCGCGGCCCTTGATGCCGGTGTCATTTTTTGCGCTGATGCGCGCCGAGGTGCTGATCCAGTTTTGCCACTGGTTGGCGACCCAGGCGGTGATTTCAAACACGTTGCCGAGGCGATAATCTTCCTTGTTGTCATATAAGCGCAGGGTCGCCTGCGCCTGTGCGCCCCACGACAGGTCATCGATTCGTGCGCTATAGGTAATGCCCGGCATCAGGTCGACAGTGCCCGAACCCAGTTGCATGTTGTACCCCAGGCGATCGATATCTACCAGCTCACCCGGCAGCGTGCCCATCATGCCCGAGAACGGCGGCAGCATGTAACCGCTTTCGGTGATGCTGCCCGTGGGCAGGCTGACACCGGCGTTAATGTGAAAATTATGTATACCGTCACTTTCAAGACGAATCAGTGCAGATACCCGGGTATCACCGATGCCAGAAGTTTTACCGGTAAAGGTGCCTACTTCAGTCGTGCCAGAGGGGCCCTGGAAAGTCAGCGAGGTCATTTCTTTTTCAATGTAGTTGAACATCACCATCGCGGTGACATCATGCGATACGCCGTACATAAATCCCAGCATGTGCATGCGCATGTCCATTTCAAGCGGCGACACTCTATAGGTGGACGGCACAGTCATCAGTCGCGGACTGCCATCGGCCAGGTAGCCCATGCGCATGATTTCACCACCCAGTGCATTTGGCAGCAGCGCTACTTCCTGCGGACTAAGATCATCAGTACCCGAGCGCATGCCATCCATGTGCATATTCATGAAGCGGTATGACGCCATCCACTGCCCCTCTTCCATCAGGTGGTCACCCATTACACCGATTGGCGCATGGCTGTCGGGCCGGTCATGAACATGTTCAGCCAGTGCGTTGTTGGCTGTGGTTTGTAATGTCAGAAATGCTACGCCTGTGAACAGGGCCAGCTTATTTATTTGCAGCGGATTCATCATTTTTCCCGAAATAATTTTTAAATGAACCCATGACTATTACAGATTCTGTGCCAATAATTAATTCAATTTAAATCAGCAACATATAAAATTACGGGCAGATTTTTGCGCGTGATATCACACACTTTGTAGCAATTGTTTACAGAATCGAGAGATCAGGCATCATAGCTGCGCGGACTAGTGCCGCGAGTTTCAAATTGAGACCTTACGCACAGATTGCGAACAGGAAATGGCGAGAATAGAGAGGCTTACCGGCAACCTGATACGCAGGCACTACAAATGTAAAAAATCCTGATTGATTTATTCGATCACCGGCAAAAACAGACGCGAGTAACCGAGAAACTCCGTCATGAAGCCTGAAAAGAGACCAAATCAGGCTCAATTAGTGTAAATAATGCTGACATATTCTGTTCAAAAAAGCGTTTATTTTAGATTTCTTTACACAATTAATAATTAACGGATTACTAATGTTTGTTTATCTTACTGAAAGTTGGTTGTTTATCGAATAAGGCATAGATCTTGCGTTAGTTCCGCGTAGAAATGTAAATGTTTTCAAATCACAGGATTACAATGATGATTACACTCAATCAAATTATTCGCAGTCGTGCTGGAACACTCGTTGCCGCCGCTGCACTGGTACTCAACCTGTCTATCGCACATGCCTTGCCAGTCGGTGTCGACATTTCCGGTGACAATCTATTTGATGACGTCAACAGCTTTAATGGCACCGGCTCATTCTTCATAACCTCTGGCGGTACGACAACGACATCGAGCTATGACGATACGTCTGCAGTTACTGGCGCTAATCCATTGAGTGGCAACCTCACACAGGTCTTCGATGGTTTTGGATTTGACGGTGCAGCAAGCATCACGGATGACGAGTTTCTCATCGGGTTCGATACCACGATAAATGTCGCTAACAACTCCCTGGCTATCCAGACCATTGAATTCAGGCTCGACTTTAGCAACCTGGTGAGCGCCACTGGCGCTGACGCGTATGCTGATTCAGAACTGGTGCTGCAACAGAAGCTCCCTGGCGAATTCAGTTTCACTGAAATATTTTTCAGCGACCTGGTATCCGATTCCTTCAATGGCGATACATTCAACGGCAATGCTACCGGCACCATGGGCGTTCAGCAAAGCGACATGGGTGTTTTCTTTTTCAGCCTGTTGCTAAACCCGGCTGAGCAAGCTGATCTCAGGTTGATCTGGACACTGAACGGTGGTGATTACGCCGGTGGACTGGCCGAAGCTGAATTGAACGCCTCACTCAAGGT
>JBATHJ010000029.1:0-6752 GCA_049666625.1 Gammaproteobacteria bacterium
AACTGGTAGCCAGCCCATGACTGGGCGCTGAAAAACAGTAGACTGATTAGTCCGGCAACACGGATAGCTGCACTCATTCTGACTCCTGAGACGATTTTATAGTTTTAGAATTCTTATATATTGTTGCGATGAATTTAGGGCCATATACGGGCGCAAACACGCCATGCTCACCACAAAGCAACCGCGCGTATCCTACTTATAATGAATGGTCATGACAAGTAAATTTCTGCTGCTATATAAGGTTTTTCTAATGTTTATATGGGTTTACAGTAGCTGCGTGCAGGGTGTTTATTAAAAAAGCGGGCAGACATTGCCAGATCAGGTAAATAGCCGGATTAATTTTTAAAAATAATACGCCCTGGCGCGCCAGCTCAGTACTTCAGGGCATATTTATTTAGACGTTTTACAGTCCGCAGACGAGGCTCAGTGACTGCGCAGGGTTTCAATAAAGGCCTCGGCCACCGGGTGATCGAGCATACTGCGGTTGCGCGCGATCCACAGCGTGCGCATGATGCGAAATCCCTGTACCTTGACGTGAAACAGCTTGCCCAGCGCGATATCCTCACTCACCGCAAAGCGCGGCAAAAAGCTCACATGCCTGCCACGCGACAATATCTCGACAATTGTTTCGGTCGAACCAATCTCCAGCGCCACCTTAATATCGGCAATGCCGATGCTGGTTAATGCCTGTGACAGGTGTTCGCGGCTGGATGAATGTTTTTCGCGCAGCACATAATCATATTGTTTCAGGGCATCCACCGGCAGCAACTCAATCCCGGCCAGTGGGTGGCTGCGACCGCAGACCATGACAAGCTCATCGTCGAGCCATTTCTGTACCAGGATATCGGGGTGATCCGGTGCATTTTCCAGCAGCGCCAGGTCGGTGAGGCCAGTGACCAGGCTGGTGAGGATACGGCGGCTGTAGCCCATACGGCTGTCGATTTTGTAGCGTGGATAGTGCTCGGCGAACTGTAACAATAACTCGGGTAGCAGGTGTTCACCAATGGTCGAGGTGACTTCCAGACGCAGGCGCTGGCCACCAAGCTTGATTTGTTCGAGGTCTTCCAGCAGGCCGTTATGGCGTTCCATCACCTGGCTGGCGATGACATAGACTTTTTCGCCCGCGGGTGTCAGCCGCAGACGGCCGGCTATTTTTTCCATCAGCGCGATTTCATAGCAGCTCTCCAGCGCGCGCAGGCGCTTGGTGATCGCAGGCTGGCCGACATGCAGCGACCTGGCGGCCTGGTTCACACCGCCGAGTTCGACGACGGCGCGCAAAGTTGCGAGTGATTTCAGGTCCGGGAGCTTTTTATATTCCATATGGGAATCTGTACGTACAATAATTCATTAGTATTTATTCTAAGATGTACAATAATACGCCACTACTTATTAATAAGTAACGTTTTTCCCGCTAGCTCGTCAGCTTTTGTAGTTATTAATGACATTCTGAACTGGCATATTAGTTAGAACACCGCCAATCGAGTACCCGCGACACAAGAATTAATCATAAGAGTAAATTATAAGTGTTTGAAAATTATTGCCGAAGACTCGTTAGCGTTTTCCCATATTGTCGCTGGAAACACCGCGTTAACAAGGCCACATTCAAGCTCGACCTGATGGCAGGATTTACCGGCGCGATTATCGCGCTGCCGCAGGGCGTGGCCTTTGCCACGATAGCCGGGATGCCACCGGAATACGGCCTCTATGCCGGCATGATACCGGCCATTATTGCCGCGCTGTTCGGCTCCTCGTGGCACCTCGTATCCGGGCCCACCACCGCCGCATCGATCGTGCTGTTTTCATCTCTGAGCGCACTGGCAGAGCCGGGCACAGCAGCCTATGTCTCGCTGGCGCTGACACTGACCTTCATGGTCGGAGTGATCGAGCTCGCGCTTGGCATGGCCCGCCTGGGCACCCTGGTCAATTTCATTTCGCACTCGGTGATTGTTGGTTTTACTGCTGGCGCTGCAATATTGATTGCCAGCAAACAGCTGAAAAGCTTTTTCGGCGTAGAGATTCCACGTGGCGGCCATCTACCCGAAATTCTGCAATCCTTCTGGGCACAAATCGCCGATATCAATTATTACGTGACCACGGTGGCGATGGTGACGCTGCTCTCCGGCATCGCGATCAAACGCTGGAATAAACGCGTGCCCTACATGATTATCGCGATGATACTCGGCAGCGTACTCGCGTTCGTGTTCAACAAGATCTGGGGCGTCGACGTTACCCAGATCCACAGTGTCGGCGCCTTGCCGCAGTCATTACCGCCGCTGTCAGCACCCGATTTCTCGCTCGACACTATCAAACACCTGGCGCCTGCAGTACTTGCCGTAACCCTGTTTGCGCTGACCGAAGCCGTGTCTATTGCACGCTCGCTGGGTGCACGCAGCGGCCAGCTGATTGACGGTAACCAGGAATTTATCGGCCAGGGTTTATCCAATATCATCGGCAGTTTCTTTTCCGGCTATGTCGCCACGGGTTCGTTCAACCGCAGCGGGCTGAATTTCCAGGCGGGTGCAGTCACACCGCTGGCGGCTGTATTCGCCGGCCTGCTGTTAATGATCATCGTACTCCTGGTGGCGCCGCTCACTGAGTATCTGCCGAATGCAGCCATGGCTGGCATTCTGTTCCTCGTGGCCTGGGGGCTGATCGATTTTCGCGAAATCAGGCACGTTATTTTTACCAGCAAATCAGAAACAGCGGTGCTTGGCGTTACATTTTTCGGCGCCCTGTTTCTCGAACTCGAATTTGCAATTTTCTCGGGCGTAATGTTGTCACTGATTCTGTATCTCAACCGTGCTTCAAAACCCAGCCTCACCACGCTGGCACCCGACCCCGACGAAATTCGCCACAGCCTGGCTAGCGTTGATGAGAAAACCCTGAATCAGTGTCCGCAATCACGCATCATGCGCATCGATGGCTCACTGTTTTTCGGTGCGGTGAACTATGTCGCCAACGCATTGCAACGCACTACTGAAAAACGCCCGGAACAAAAACATATTCTATTGATCTGCAACACCATTACGTATATTGATCTTGCCGGTGCCGAGTTCCTGGTGCAGGAAGCTAAGCGTATGCGTAAACTTGGCGGGCAACTGTATCTTTCAAACCTGCCTTCGCAAATGCAGGCGTTTCTTGCCAGGAGCCATTTTGACGAAGAGATTGGCAAAGATTTTATTTTTGAAAGCAAGTCGGAAGCTATCCAGGCGATGTTCATTAACCTGAACCGGGATATATGTCGCAGTTGTGAAAAGCGCATCTTTAATGAATGCGGCAGTGTTGCGTATGTCAAAATTGCGGCTTAGGTGTTCACTAGCAAGCATTCGCCAAGCCTGCATCGATCAACACGACGCCCTATACCACTGGTTTTTTTTGATCGGCCACTTTGCGGGCACGCGACATACGGTAGGGTAAAATACTGGTCGGCGTATCGCTGACTTCGGTGTTGATACTCACCATCCAGTCGGCGTAATCGGGATCAATAATTTTCAGGGTCGCTACTATTTCCTGCTTGTACGCACTATCAATGGTCGCGCTCCGACCCGGCCAGATCCGAAACTTGACGCGCACAAAAACACGGCCGACCGGTGTTGTTCTGGGTTGGCCAATGTCGGGCTCAGCTCGCAGGATTCCGGGGAATTGCTCGACGAAACCCCGGGTAATGGCTTTAACTTTTGCCTGCATCTGTTGTGCAATGTCGGTATCTGCAGAAATCGTGATGTCGGCATAACAGCGGACATAACCGCGCGGATAGATCGTCACATTCGCAAGGGTACGATTAGGAATAAACACCTGTGCACCCAGCGGACTGAGCAGGGCTGTAAAACGCATGCCGATGCTTTGTATAGTGCCCGTTTGTCCCGATATTTCTACCAGGTCACCCACCTGGAACAGGTCGGTAAATATCACTGTCAGGCCGGTGACCACATCCTGCACCAGCCCCTGCGAACCAAAACCAATCGCCAGCCCCAGGATCGAGGCACTGGCGAGATACGCGGTCAGGGATACACCAAATTCATGCAACACCAGCCCAAGCGCACCGAAGTACATTGAGAAGATCAGTATGCTTAGCACCAGTCCAGCCAGGGTTCGCAGTTTTGTCCAGCGTTGAATCGCCTCGGTAGAGAGCAGGTGGTAGGTATAATGGCGAAACACGCGGATAAAGAAATGCGCAGCAATCGCTATCGCCAGAACAAGCGCAATGCGCTCGATAGCGGCCAGGCCCTCAATTGAAAAACTATCGATAGTCATGTTTTTTAAAATGCTCTAATTGTATTTAGCCGGTGTTCATAATATGTGCAATGGCGATTACAGGTACGGCGAGAACAACCAGGCGACAGCATCACGAACTCGCGCCGGTAATCTGCGTCCATCAACACCTGGCAGGGTTTCTTCGGTTGAGCTTATTTTAACCTGGTCGAAGTGTTTACCCATGCGGCTGACAAAATCCTTATCAAAGATTTCAACCACCAGCTCAAAATTCAGCCGCAGACTTCTGGGATCAAGGTTGGCTGAACCAATGTGTGCATAGTCGTCATCGATGATAAATAATTTACTGTGCGCAAACGGTGCCGGCTGATAGAAAATATGCACACCAAATTGCAGCAGCTCCCACAACATATTACGCGTTGCCCAGTCGACCAGGCGCAGGTTAGATCTTAACGGCAGGATGACATCAACCCTGACACCACGCAAGGCCGCTGCCTGAAGTGCACTGACCAGGGTAGCCGGTGGCAAAAAGTAGGGCGTCATAATCGCAACGCGATGACGCGCAAGTGCGACTGCGCCGGTCATGATCATCGCGAGTTTTCCCAGGTCCTCATTGGGCCCATCGGTAACAACACGGCAAATCGCGCGCGCATCTACATCATCGTTACCCGGATACGCTACAGCAGGTTCAACGGCTTCGCCCCTGGCGAAATTCCAGTCCTCGTCAAACACCTGTTGCAACTGACTGACAATGGGCCCCGTCATACGAAAATGTATATCTGCAGTTTCATTGCCAGGGTCACTCGGGTTACGCAGATGCCGGTCACCAATATTCATGCCGCCGGTAAAACCTGTGTGACCATCAACCACCAGCAGTTTTCGATGGTTGCGCAAATTGATGTGCACCGAGGGTGGCAAAATACGCGGCGGGATAAAGCGCGCAACTTTTACATGTTGTTTTTTTAACAAACGACCCGCGCGTGGAAAACTGTAGAGTTCACCAACACCATCGAGCAGAACACGCACCTCGACACCGCGTATTCGTGCTGCGGCGAGCGCATCAATAAATGCGACCCCACTCTGGTCAGTCGCAAAGATATAGGATGCCATGGAGACCGAATGCCTGGCCTGTGCAATGGCCTGCAACATTTCGCCATAGGTACTGTCACCATCAAAAAATGGCTGACATGAATTTTTTTCCACCAGCGGCCGATGTGTTACCGCGGCAGATGAACGCGCCAGTGCGACTAGTTCTGGCCGCGTGTCGAATGCGGGCAAAAAAACATCATCGCTGATGATACTTAGATTGTCCGATCGTTCAGAACCAATCTTCAGGCGTTTGCGCGGTGCGCCCTTGAGATCATGCGCACTGGTGCGCAGGCGATTTATCCCAAACAGGTAATACAACAATGGCCCGACCAATGGGTAAGCAATACATACCGCAATCCATCCCAGTGCTGCACGCGGATCGCGTTTGTATAACAATGCATGTCCTGCACTGCTTATAGCCAGCACGACGTGCACGCCGAGCAGGATCCAGCCGCTGTTATGGCTGATGATGGCGCCAATGCTTAGCAGCTGTGCTATCAATTCGATTTATGAACCCCACGAGACAAATGATCGAAGCGTAACGTGTTATCAATGTCGCAGATCAAACCGGTAATACGTATGACGTTCACCTAGACACCGCGATCAATCCGGTAGAGCACAGCAATTAGAAACAGGCTACCCGCCATTAACCATAACGGGCCGAATAGCCATAAGGCCAACGGGATGGCCAGGTAATAGCCGCGCATGCCAAGTGTGTAGTGATTGCCACCGCGATCCAGAATTTCGATCACATCCTCAACACTGATTTCGGAATAATCTTCCGCTGGCAGGTTGATCATGAAACCGGTGTGATTGTAGTAACGCACGGCAAGGGTGAAGTTGAAAAATGCAAACAGGAAATCTGCGCTTAACAGGATCAGCTTGCCGAGCCATAATCCGGGATGGCCACTGCCGAAGTCACTCATTAATGCCAGCGATAAGGCGCCCTGTTTGTCTGCAGTGACCGCGATGTTGAGAATGCCGTGGCCAATCAGGATAGCTGCTGACGCCAGGAAGGTCGCTGCCATGGTCCAGTTGCGCAGGGTTTGAATCGCCAGGATATCTTTACCGCCCTTCATGATGGCCGCAACCCATAACGCGCGCGTACGCCGCGCCAGCCCCTGCGAAGTACTCAATGCGTCACTGCGTATTTTGCGATACAGATGATAGTGATATGCAAGCAACAACAGGAATGCTGCCGGACTCAGACCGTATTCGAAATAGCGTAGAATTTCCATCAGCGTGTCATTTGCCTGCTGTCCGGTTTCATGTTTTCGTTCGAAGGTATGCCGAAGGCGGCACAGTACATTGCAGAAATACTATCATTAACACATTTTGTGCGCCTGATATGCGGCATCATGTTGCGCGGCGTCGAAATAACCCAGATGTCGAACGATATATATGCACTGCTGTTTTTTTTACTGGTGACCATGAGCTTTGCGATATTGCGC
>JBATHJ010000030.1:0-4175 GCA_049666625.1 Gammaproteobacteria bacterium
CCCGCAGCCGATGTACCCATCATCCGAGCATTACAACTGCCCGAGCGTTACCTCATAACAGGCGCGTTCGATTCACTGGACGACTTCGTACAACGTTTAGCAAATGCCCTCAACAACGGTATTCGACTGGTGCAGCTGCGCCTGAAACCCGACTGGTTGCAAACCAATACGCAACTGGCAGAACAAGTATTGCATGCGGCAGAAGCGCAATGTCATAAAGCCAATGCAGCACTGTTATTAAATGTACCCGATGAATTACGCGCACTCAGTAACTGCAAAAACATACACGCCGACAGCAGCCGCGTGCAACAACTGGAAAAGCGACCCGAGTGTGATCTTTTTTCAGCGTCCTGCCACACGCCAGAAGATTTACGCAAAGCAGAAAAATTAAACGCAGACTTCGCCGTGTTGTCCCCCGTTCAAAAAACCCAAAGCCACCCCGACGCAGAACCTCTGGGCTGGGAAAAATTCCAGTCAATGATCGATATAATCAGCATACCAGTCTACGCACTAGGTGGTGTAGGTGGGGATGATGTGCAAATAGCACAACAACACGGCGCACAAGGCGTAGCAGCCATAGGCGCACTCTGGAACTAGCGTAGCCCGGATGAAGTCTCACCTCATCCGGGCTACGGGTAGTCTCGTTTTTCTCTGTGTACTCCGTGTCTCTGTGGTTTCGCTTTTAGCTTGATATTAAAAAGCGCACATGCCTAGTTTGAAATTTATGTCTTTCTGGTATTGTTCGGGTCGGTTTGAGGGGTTTTTGTTGCTCATGAAGCGCACCGAGAAGCGGTGTTTGCCGGCGCTGATTTCGGGGTAGCAGTCGCTGTGTTCTGGCACGGCGATGCGTAATAGCTGGGCGACCTTGCTGGTTTCGATGGCCATCTGGAAGAAACCGTTGACCGCGACTTCGTCGGTGTCGTCGACGCTGTATCTTAATACATCGAGTATCAGTTGCACGGAACGGTCAAGAATGGTGAACGGTGCAAACCATTGCTCGAGATGTTGCCTGCGAACACTTTCCGGCTGGTTGAGCCAGAAGGTGTAGACCGGCAAATCGAAACTGCAGATGCAGCCGGGCAACGAGCTTTTCTGGCGGATCGATGACAGCAGTTCCGTCTGCAGCAGTTCCTGGCCGAGCTGGCCATTGTTGCTTTTCAGGTCATGGATACGCTCTTCAATATTTTTCAGCAATGCGCCCAGCTGCTGCTGATCGATCTGCGGGCGCTTGATCAGGCGTTCGAGGCGGGCGTGCTGGCGCTCGAGCTCTTTCATGGTTTCCAGCTTGATATCACTGCGCGTGGTGAAATTGATCAGGTCGATGATCGACTCGATCGCGATCGGGTGGTTCCACTCCGAGCCCTGCGCGAGGTGAAACGCAAACTGCTGGAAGAGTTTTTCAAGCCGCAGGAACGTGCGTATACGCTCGTTGAGGGGCTGCTCGTAGTAAAGATTGCTGGTCACTATAGTATCTGGATTGGGCTGGGTGGGCTTGCGTCGGACATCAGGTGATTTTTGCACACTTCCGACGCTGCGCAAAACCCCAATTCAGATTCGGGACAAATTCCTGTAGTAGTCGTCCAGATGTTCTACCTGGGTTTTCAGCGCTGCCATGTCAGAATTGTTTTTCAGCACTTCGTCGGCGTGGCGCATGCGCTCCAGCCGGCTGACCTGTTGTTGCATAATTTGCCGCACTTGCTGTTCATCGCGTTCATCGCGCGCCAGCACGCGTTGTAGCTGGCTTTCCTCGTCGCAATCGACCACCAGCACGCGGTCGACCAGGCCGGTGTAGCCGGTTTCAATCAGCAGGGGGATGGCGACGATGACATAATCTTGCTGCTGGTATTCCTCGAGCTGGCGGCGAATGCTGTCACGCACTTCGGGGTGGATGATGGCTTCAAGCCGGGCTTTCTGTTGCGGGTGCTCAAACACAGCGCTGGCGAGCTTTTTACGGTCGAGGCTGCCGTCGGGCTGACGATACTGCTCGCCGAAGCTGGCAATAATCTCGTCGAGCAGGGCGCTGCCGGGCTCTACCAGCTGGTGGGCGATGCTGTCGGCGTCGATCACCGGGGTGCCCAGGTCGCTGAACATTTGTGCGACAACCGATTTGCCGCAGCCGATACCACCCGTGAGGCCGATGCAGAGCATTATTGAATACTGCCCAGGTAGAGCCGGTTGATGTCCTGCCCCCAGAGCAGGGCGATCCAGCCGGCAATTGCCAGGTAAGGCCCGAACGGAATCGGTTGTGAGCGCTTGTTCTTGCCGGTGACTAACAGGCCGATGCCGATCAGTGCACCCACCACGGATGACAGCAGAATAATTTGCGGCAGTAATTGCCAGCCGGCCCAGGCCCCCAGCGCGGCCAGCAGTTTAAAATCGCCATAACCCATGCCTTCCTTGCCAGTGACCAGGCGGAAAGCGTGGAACACCAGCCACAGCACCAGGTAACCTGCCGCCGCGCCGATCACGCTCGATGTAAGGTCGGTAAAAGTATTATTCAGCGCCAGCAGCAATCCCAGCCAGAGCAGGGGCAGGGTGAGACTGTCTGGAAGCAGGGTTTTTTTCAGATCTATCAGGGTGAGGGCGAGCAGGATCCAGCTGAACACCAGTGCGGCGAGCATTTCCATGCTGACACCGAAACGCCAGGCCACCACCAGTGATACCGCGCCGGTGATGGCTTCGACCAGCGGGTACTGGATCGATATAGGGGATTTACAGGATGAGCACTTTGCTCTCAGCAACAGATAGCTGATGACCGGTATGTTTTCCCAGGCGCGAATTTTATGACCACACTGCGGGCAGCGCGAAGCCGGTGTCGACAGGCTCAGGGTTCGGGTTTCGTCGCTGAGTTCAGGCGCACCGAGTTCGAGAAATTCGTGGCACTGGATTTTCCAGTCGCGTTCCATCATCGCCGGCAGGCGCCAGGCGACGACATTCAGAAAGCTGCCGACGCAGAGGCCAAAAAAAAGTGACCCAGTGTAGAACAGCCAGGGGTCTGATTCAAAAACTGCCAGAAGAGTATTCAGAGGTCTACTACCTAGTGACCTGAAACGACTTCGCCCATCTTGAATACTGGCAGATACATCGCGATGACGAGGCCGCCAATAACCACCGCCAGAAATACCATAATCATTGGTTCCATCAATGCCGTCAGGTTGTCGACTATGGTGTCCACTTCGGCTTCGAAATACTCAGCCACTTTTGACAGCATATCGTCAAGTGCGCCTGATTCTTCACCGATACCGACCATCTGCACCAGCATGTTCGGAAACAGCTCCTTGTTCTGCGACAGGCTCGATTGAAGCGTGCTACCGCTGGAGATATCATCGCGTACACGCAGGATTTCCTTTTTGTAGACACTGTTACCCGAGGCGCCTGCCACAGACACCATGGCTTCAACAAGTGGTACACCGGCCGAGAACATGGTGGCCAGGGTGCGCGAAAAACGCGCGACCGCGGAGCTGCGCGTTAACTCACCGATCAGCGGAAGTTTGAGATACAGTTTGTCGAGTCTCTCGCGGAAAGCAGCTGAGCGTTTTTTTGCCTGGATCAGGCCCGTTATTGTGCCGATAATAATAATGGCTATGAGCCATCCCCATTCAATAACGAAATCGGATAATCCAACGACCATCTGGGTGAATGCGGGTAACTCAGCACCAAATCCAGCAAACAGATCAGCAAATGTAGGAACTACGAAAATCAGCAGGATTGCCGTAACAATGATCGCCACAACCAGTACCGATATCGGATAAGTCATGGCTTTCTTGATTTTGGTTTTCAGTGCTTCGGTTTTTTCCTTGTAGGTCGCAATTTTTTCCAGCAGCGTTTCGAGCGCACCGGATTGCTCACCCGCGTCTACCAGGTTGACGAACAGATCATCAAACTGCATCGGATGTGGGCGCAGAGCACTCGCCAGTGTGCCGCCGGCTTCGACGTCGGCTTTAATCGCCATAATCAGCTTGGTCATGCTCGGATTCGAATGTCCTGAGCCAACAATGTCAAACGCCTGCACCAGTGGCACCCCGGCTTTCAGCATAGTGGCCAATTGCCTTGCGAAAACCGCGATGTCGCCAGTTTTGATTGTTTTGCCGCCATCACCGAACAGCGACTTACCTTTCTTCCTGATTTTGCCGGGTTTTGGGGTGACACCCTGTTTGCGAAGTTCGGCTTTGACG
>JBATHJ010000031.1:0-3138 GCA_049666625.1 Gammaproteobacteria bacterium
GATTGAGCAGGTGGGTCGCAAACGCATGGCGCAAAGTATGTGGCGATAACATATGTGGCGAAATCGATGCCTTTGCTGCATAACGCTTGATCATGTACCAGAATGCCTGGCGCGTCATCGACGCGCCACGACGGGTCACAAACACGGCATCAACCGCCGCTCGATCATGCATTAAAAGTGGACGCGCATTTTTCACATATTGCGCCAGCGCAATGAGCGCGCTTTCGCCGACCGGAACCAGGCGCTCTTTATTACCCTTGCCAACAACACGCAATACGCCAGGTTCGAGCGAAACCTGCGACATTTGCAAACCCACCAGCTCGGATACTCGCAAACCGGTGGCATACAACAATTCGAGCATGGCGCGATCACGCAAGCCCAGCTCAGACTCTGTATCGGGTGCTTCCAGTAGCAACTCGACCTGCTGCTCATTCAGAGTCGATGGAATTTTGTGTTCAGATTTGGGTGATTCGAGTAATTGCGTCGGATCCACACTAATGATGTTCTCGCGCAGCAGGTATCGGTAAAACCTGCGCAAGCTCGATAACAACCTGGCAGCAGAACGGGCCTGGCCGCCGCGTTCAAACAGGATGGCGAACATACCCTGCAGGTCAACAGCAGTGGCGGCATGCAGATTAACCCCGCGCTGATTTAAGCATTGCGCGGCCAGTGCCAGGTCGTTTCGATAGGCCGCCAGCGTATTCTGGCTGAGACCGTGCTCCATCCAGAGAAAATCACTGAATTGCTCAATGCGCTGTTGCTCGTGTTCGCTTAAGAGGTCAAATCTTGCCATTTTGTTCTGTCGCTCATAGAGCGCGTGCAGGGACACTGTTGCCAAGCATAGCAGCTACACACCGGACTATCGCAACTCCATCGGGCGGCCGACCTGGTGCTGACAATAAAAAAGGCCGCTCACCCGAAGGTGAACAGCCTTTATTAAGCGAGTCAGACAGGACTCGAACGGTAGTGAAACGGGTGCTGGCCTTCCTGATTACACCTGCTTCTTTAATGAAGCGATCGCGGATTCCTTTTTCTCCGCCATTTTCACCAACTGCACCTGCCGCTTGCGGTTTGCTGCCAGCTCCTTCCTGACTTTCGCCAGTTCAGAGGATATAGCAGCTATCTGCTTACGGCCGGTGGTTACCGCACCTGTCTGCTTCGGTGTAGCCCTAACGTCTTTTTTTGGTGGTTCTTTTCTTGGCCACCTTACGTTTTGCTGTTTTGCGCTTGGCGGTTTTTTTCTTGGCCACCTTGCGTTTTGCAGGTCTTTTCTTGGCTACTTTACGCTTGGCAGTCTTTTTCTTGGCTACTTTGCGTTTCGCAGTCTTCTTCTTGGCTACTTTGCGCTTGGCAGTCTTTTTCTTGGCTACCTTGCGTTTCGCGGTCTTTCTCTTGGCTACTTTGCGCTTGGCAGTCTTTTTCTTGGCTACCTTGCGTTTCGCAGTTTTCTTCTTGGCAACTTTGCGTTTTGCAGTTTTACGCTTAGGTGCCGCCTTTCTTACAGCCTTCTTTTTCTTGCGAAGTGTCGATTTTTTCTTCACCGCACGTTTCGCAGTCGTCTTCTTTTTAGATGTAGCTTTTTTTGGTCGAGCCATTATTGCATCCTCTTGTGTGAGTTACGAACAAAAGTATAAAACTAAATTTGAATATAGCAAACTTTTTTTTCAAATAAAAACAGGGGGGTTATCTTTGGATACCTGGATTTTGAAATGAATATCGGACAAATATTGTTTTTCTGTAATCGTTTTCCCTGGAATCTGAACCCTGATTGCATAAATAATTCGAGCACATCATCCGCCAGTGCAGCAGTTACATCGATATAAAAACCGAACCAGAAGCCCATTCCAGCGGTTAACAATTCATTTTTTGCGGCTTCAGAAATGCCGCTGGCGGTATTATTTAGCATGCCGTCTCGCAACTGGGCGAAATACAATACTTCGGATTCAACGTCAGACGCACGCATTCTGGCTATCAGCTCGAGGGAAAGTAACAACACAAAATCGTTTTCATGCAGGTCAATTTCTGCGCCGAACTGGAAAAAATCTCCGTTATTCGCCAGGCCTGCCCAATGTTGTGTATCTAATCTGAGATAGCCGCACCCTGGCTTATTTCACATGATAGAAGGTTTTTTCCATCATGACTGTCTGAATATCTTCATTGATCTCAAGTACAGCCTCGGCATGTAGCGTGTTGAAACAGCCAGGAACCACCTCGATATTATTCCCCTTAAGTAGATACGCTACGCCTGTTTCTACGTTCGACAATGACTGGCTATATGTCAGCATCAGATTCCTTCCAGGCCCGCATTGCTGGATTTGCGAAGGTTGCGGCCGTTTTATTGGGAATGGCAACAACCGCATTCCCGTCACCAGCGAGCGTGCTTCGATACCAAAAGTAACCACCTGCACCAGTTGCGATACCATTGTCCTCGCAACAGCAGTCATAAATTTATACATTGGCCTCATGGTTAAACTCCTGTATTCGGCGTTTCATCTTGTAAATACACCCGGGCATATGATCTAAGGCCACAAATACAGGCCACCACACTTTATAATGCGGGCGCCTTCAAACTATGCGCACGATATAATTATTACCATGACAACTCCGCATTCATCACCATTACAGAAACCAGGCGCACCACTCTTGCGTCGCCTGATGGCCATTGTCTACGACCTGCTTCTGCTGCTGGCAGTGTTGTTTGTAACCACAGCTGTGGCCATCGCGTTGAATCATGGCGAAGCCATTAATGATCATCCCTACTATATGTTTTTTGTATTTATCCAGTTGCTTATCAGTTTTATTTATTACGGCTGGTTCTGGACGCACGGCGGTCAGACCCTGGGGATGAAGACCTGGAAAATGAAATTGACCATGCAATCCGGCGATCAACTGAACTGGAAGCGGGCACTGGTGTATTTTGTGGCCGCGATGATATCGTGGTCTGCGGCAGGCCTGGGATTTCTATGGGCGCTATTCAATCGCAGCAGGTCTACATGGCATGACCTGATCGCGCAATGCGTGATGCGCGATACCCGCGAGAATTGAATTCATCTGACTTTTCGAAGTAGCAGTATCGCTATCGTAGTAATCACCAGCAAGGGCACGATGGCACTGATAAATGGCGGCACACTATAAACC
>JBATHJ010000032.1:0-2706 GCA_049666625.1 Gammaproteobacteria bacterium
ATCTCAGCCTGTATATGGCGGCCGCGTTTTTTATTTTTATTATTATCATGATTACCGCCAGCCTGGGCGTCAATCGAAGTCACCGCCACGAGTTGCAGCTCAATATTAAAAACAAGGAGCTGATCGATGACCTGCATAATGAAGTACAGCACAGAATTCAGACCCAGGAACAATTAGAAGACAGCAAGCGCCACCTGGAACAAAAAGTAAAGGAACGTACCCAGGAGCTGGAACACATCAATGAAAATTTGACCCAGGAAATTCTGGAAAAACAAAAGGCAGAAGAAAGCCTGGAATATATTGCCTACCACGATGAGCTCACGGGCCTGCCAAACAAGAACCTGCTGGTAGACCGTATTAACCACTCGATCGAAACCGCATATCGAAACAGACAAAAGCTGGGTATTCTGTTTCTTGATCTCGACAGGTTCAAGGCCATTAACGACAGCCTTGGGCATATCATTGGTGACAAGTTAATCCAGGAAGTCGCTAATCGCTTATTACATACATTACGAAAGGAAGATACCATCTCTCGAAATGGCGGCGATGAATTTGTTGTGGTCATTCAGCGCATGGACAATACCGATGAGGCTATCCTGATTGCACAGAAGCTCATTGAAAATCTCACCAGCATATTTGAAATCGATTCGCACAAAATTCATATTGGCGCAAGCATTGGCATCAGTGTATATCCGAACGATGGTGACTCCGCGCTGGCCTTGCTCAGAAATGCCGATACGGCAATGTTCAGCGCAAAAAAAGCCGGTGGCAACCGTCTGCAATTTTATGATGAAAGCATGTCAAACAAATTGCGCGAACGACTGGTACTGGAAAACGAACTGCATTACGCGCTCGAGCGCGACGAATTTCACATGATGTATCAGCCACAGGTCAATTGCATTACCGGTGAAACCGTCGGATTTGAAGCCTTGTTGCGCTGGACAAACAAAGAACTCGGCCTGGTCGGCCCGGACCGCTTTATCCCCCTGCTCGAAGAAACCGGGCTGATTTACACCGTGGGTGAATGGGTCATTGAGGATGTCATTCGGTATATTAAATCCGGCCATGTGGGTAATGCACGCATTGCGGTCAACCTGTCGGCATTGCAATGTGGTGATATCAGCCTGGTGAGTTTTATAAATGAAAAGGTGCATCAGGCCGGAGTTAATCCTGCGCAACTGGAGTTTGAAATAACCGAATCTTTGCTGATTAACGATTTCGAAACGACAGAAATCTTTTTGAATCAACTGCACAAAGCCGGCTGCTCGATTGCGCTGGATGACTTTGGCACAGGGTATACTTCGATGAGCTACCTGACTCGCCTGCCGATTGACAGCATCAAGGTCGATCAAAGTTTTGTCAGGGGAATAGACACCAATGTCACGCTCAAGAACATAGCCCGTGCAATTGTGAACATGAGTTCCAGTCTTGGCCTGAGCAATATATTCGAGGGCGTAGAAACTGAAGCAGAACTTGATGTAATCAAAAAATTAAACGGGACCGTGGTGCAGGGTTTTCTCTATAGCAAGCCACTTGATGCACACGGCGTCAGTGACTGGATGCACGCAGACAGGATGCACAACATTATAAAGCAGGGCTAAGGCTTTTTTTTCAACACCAGTACTGCATTCAATCCGCCAAACGCAAATGAATTTGACATCGCAGCATTGATGTTCATGTCACGCGGCTGGTTCGGCACATAATCCAGGTCACATTCCTCATCCGCTTCGGTGTAGTTTATCGTCGGCGGAATCTTGCCATGGTGCATCGCCAGCGCAGTTGCAATAATTTCGAGCGCACTCGATGCGCCGAGTGCATGGCCATGCATGGATTTGGTTGATGATATTGCCAGTGACCTGGCATGTTCTCCAAAGATTCGGTGGAGTGCCTGGGTTTCTGTCAGGTCATTTGCCAGGGTGCCGGTGCCGTGTGCGTTGACATACTCGATTTCCTGCGGCTGCAGCCCGGCGTTTTCCAGTGCGCTGCGCATGGCTTTAACAATGCCCTCGATATCCGGTCTCGTAATATGACCGGCGTCTGACGACATGCCATATCCGGCCAGCTCGGCGTATACGCGTGCACCGCGTTTGCTGGCATGTTCGGCCGACTCAAGCACAATGATACCTGCACCCTCGCCGAGTATCATGCCGCTGCGATCTTTACTGAACGGACGGCAGGCATCTGCTGACACCACCCGCAATGCATCCCATGCTTTTAACAAGCCATAGGGAAACGGTGCGTCGGTGCCGCCGACCAGTGCAACATCCACCAGGCCCTGCTGAATTAACAGGGCACCCTGGATAATGGCATGCGCGCCGGATGAACAGGCGCTGGCGACAGAAAACACCGGTCCCTTTATACCGAGGTGCTTGCTGACGCTGCTGGCAACCGCACTGTGCATGCCCTTTGGAATAGACAGAGGATGCACACGCGGATTGTTCTGTTGATAGAGTTTTTTGTAACCTTCTTCGTCGGTGTGTTTACCACCGCCACCACTGCCGATAACAGCAGCTGCATTAGCGAGTGCGCTACTGTCAGTGAGCCCGGCATCAGCCACCGCCTGGGTGGCTGCGAGTATGGCTAGCTGGGAGAATCGATCGAGTAACTGCAGGTCGTCCTTTGAGAAAAACTGTTTTTCATCATAGTCAGGCAGGCGTGCGCCGAGGGTCATTTTTATACCTTCGAGCGGGTCGAGCGGTTTGATAG
>JBATHJ010000033.1:0-1755 GCA_049666625.1 Gammaproteobacteria bacterium
GTGCCAGCCCGGTCAGCGTGCCCTGTCCCATCTCGGAGCGCGCAATACGGATGATCACGCTATCGTCAGTCTCAATCACTACCCATGCATTGACCTCGGGCACCTCTGCTGAAGACGCTGCTCCAGCTCCACCTGCTGCAGCCGCATCGGCTGCCAGTGCAGCACTACTCAATGGCAGTGTCAGTCCGAGTGAAAAACCGGCACCCAGCGCGCTGCTGCGAACAAGAAATTCACGCCGTGAAATATTGACGCGTTGTTTCATCATGCGCCCCCCTGCTTTTTCACATCCATATTCATCCGGGCAGCAAGATGAATGCCGGCGCGCACCCGGTTGAAGGTACCGCAGCGGCAGATATTGGTCACGTTAGCGTCGATATCGGCATCGCTGGGATCGGCTTTGGTGTTAAGCAGCGCAGCCGCACTCATGATCATGCCCGGCTGACAGTAACCACACTGCGGCACGTCAAGGTGTTCCCACGCTTTCTGCACAGGGTGACTGCCATCAGCGGATAAGCCTTCGATGGTGACAATGGCCTGTGATGCATTGAGCGCAGACACCGGCACCAGGCAGGAACGCAACGCTTCACCATCGACATGCACCGTGCAGGCACCGCAAAGACCGATGCCGCAGCTGTACTTGGTGCCCGTCAGGCCCAGTTGCTCGCGCAGCACCCACAACAGGGGGGTCGAGCCATCGACATCGATGTCGACGAGTTCACCGTTTATTTTTAGTTTTGCCATATACGAAGCTCCAGGCTGATAGCGTGTGCTAGATGCTTTGTATAAGCATCAAATCGGTTTAGCCGGTGGCCGACGCATGTGTTCAACGCCGACCTGGTATCCAGATCACCAGCATACAACATATGTTTTTTGGAAAGAAGAGGATAGTAAACAGGAAAAAACAGCAGCGCGGGCTATATTTGATTACATGCTTAAAAATGACCGGGAACAAAGAAAAAATCGATTAACGCCCGGCTGGCAAGCAGTGCAATTTTAATCCAGCCAGAACAAAATCCAGCATGACAAAAGACACGCGTCCAGACCCATATAGTAATTCCGCATCTGACAGTGAACTGATCACTGAGCAGACAAGAATTGCGCGCCTGCTTGCGCAGCTGGCACGGCGACATACGCCGCTCACTGTGCGCATCCCCGGCCATAAAGCGCGCTTTACCAGCTGCACCGTGGATGTAGAGCAATCGCATGTGCTGCTGGACGAACTCATGCCGTCCACGGGGCACGAGCTGCTGATAAAGGCGCGCAAGCTCAATGTCTCGTGCAAGCTGGACGGCGTTGAAATAGAATTTGTCGCATCACTGGCGCGCACAGATGAGCTGAATAAACTACTCACCTACTACATGCACTTGCCCACGCAGATTGAATACCGGCAGCGTCGCCAGCATTACCGGGTGCATATACCTTTGTCAAAGCAGCTGCGCGTCATCGTCGATGTAGGCGATACTGCAATGCACGAGGGCATGCTGCATGATTTGTCACGCGGCGGGGCTGGCGTAATATTTTCTGCAAACGACATCATTCTGGAACACGGCCAGCAGCATGAATGCGCTATCGAGCTGCCCGATACTGGCTGGCTCTATTGCACTGTTGAATTACGCTACTCGAAAGACACCCGCAAACTAAAACAACAGCTCACCGGCGCGCACTTTATAGACCTTCATCCTGCACAGACACGCCTGATAGGCCGTTGCATCAGCGAACTGGAACGCGAGTTCATACGCAAACGCGCGGCATTCG
>JBATHJ010000034.1:0-2336 GCA_049666625.1 Gammaproteobacteria bacterium
GGTCGTCAACCTGGTGTCTATTTTCCTGTTCATACTCGGTCTGGTCACTTCGATCATGTTTATCCAGATCGAGGCGTTTCCCAATGTCAATCTCGACCGGATTCAGATTGACGTGGTGTACCCGGGCGCATCGCCGCAGGAAGTCGAACAGTTAATTATTACCCCGATTGAGCAGGAGCTACGCGCGCTCAACGGCATCGATGAAATGATATCGATGTCATTTCCGGGGTCGGGTCGTATCGGCATGGAAGTCGATCCCAATGCAAACAATCGCGAAAAACTTTCCAACGAAATCTCGCTGGCAGTAGATCGCGCAAAACTGCCGACCGATTTACCGAATGATCCGTTTGTGACTGAAATTGACGGCGCCGTGTTTCCGGTGATTCGCCTCGCGGTATCAGCACCCATCTCGGAACTTGAACTCAAACGCCTCGGTGATGACATCAAGGACGACCTGCTCGGTCTCAGCGGTGTCGCGCGCGTCACCGTGCAGGGCAATCGCAAGGCAGAATATCGCGTCACGCTCAATCCCGAGGCAATGCAGCGTGAGCGAATCTCGGTCAGCGAAATAACCGCGGCAATTAAAGGCTGGAACCTGAATGCGCCCGGTGGCGATATCGATTCTGCCGAAGGCCAGAAGTCGGTGCGCGTGGTGGGTGAATTCAGTGACGCGGAAGATGCCGGCAATCTTATCTTGCGTGCCAATGAACGCGGCAACGCGCTGCATTTGCGCGATGTTGCCACGGTTATCGAAGCGCTCGAAGTGCCACGCACCCTGTTTGATGTCGAAGGCCAGTCGGCCCTGTCGATGCTGGTGTTAAAACGTTCCGACGCAGATATTATCAAGACAGTTGATGCGATTCGTGAATACAGCGCCACCGTGCCGGAGCGATACGGTGAGAACGTCGTCATCAAGGACTTCCAGGATTTCTCGCGCTTTGCACGCATCCGCCTGGGCGTACTCACTAACAACGGCATGGTCGGCCTGGTGCTGGTATTTGTTTCGCTGTTATTGTTCCTGCGTTTTTCGGTGGCCATGACCACCACCTGGGGTCTGCCGATTATTTTCATGGCGGGCATTTTCATGATTCACAGCTTTGGCATAACACTCAACCTGATATCGATGATGGGCTTCATCATGGTGCTGGGTATGCTGGTGGATGATGCCATTATTATCGGTGAAAATATTACCCACCACATGGAGCAGGGGCTCAATCCTGTAGAGGCCGCGGTAAAAGGCGCGGTTGAACTGATTGGCCCGGTGACCACCACCATCATGACCACCGTGGCAGCGTTTATTCCGATGATGTTCATGACCGGCATTATCGGCAAGTTTATAATTGCGATTCCGATCGTGGTGATTACGCTGTTAGTACTGTCATGGCTGGAATCATTTCTGATTCTGCCCAGTCATGTTGCGCATGTCACCAATCCCAACAAGCACCCCAAGGAGCGTGCCTGGCTGGTAGCGCTGGAAAACGCCTATGCCGCGGTACTGCATATCGCCATACGTTTTCGCTGGATCACGGTGATAGTGTCTTTCGCCATGCTGGTCGGCGCGTTTATGCTGGCCAAAACCAGCATGTCCTTCCAGCTGTTTCCACCGGTCGGTGTCGAAGAATATATAGCGCGTGTCACTGCGCCGCCGGGCACCAGCCTGGAAAAAATGCGCGAGCATTTACGCGATATTGATGCTGATATGCGCAAACTGATCGATCCACAATATCTTGAAGCCACGATTGCAAAAAGCGGTGATGTTTCGGTAGACGAAGGCGATCCACTGACCCAGCGCGGCAGCCGCTATGGCCAGATACGCGCGATTTACTCGCCATCCGTGGGGCGGCCGGATCACAATGCGCTGGATGATATGCATGATATTTCGAAAGTGC
Source organism: Gammaproteobacteria bacterium (assembly GCA_049666625.1). Taxonomy (GTDB): domain Bacteria; phylum Pseudomonadota; class Gammaproteobacteria; order SZUA-229; family SZUA-229; genus JASBSR01. The sequence goes on from JBATHJ010000034.1 coordinate 1,890, forward strand.
TGAAATCAAACTACCCCGAGCTTGATATATCACTCACCGAGATTCGTCCCGGTCCGCCGGTGGGGCGTGCGCTGGAAGCAGAAATTTCGAGCTATGATGACCACGCCAGCGAAACCGCGGCAAATAACCTGATGGCCTATTTGCGTACGGTGAATGGCGTCACCACGGTCGACAGCGGACTGAAGCAGGGTGACGATGAAATCCACGTGGTGCTCGACCGCGAACTCGCGACCTATGCGGGTGTTGATCTCGCAACTGCCTCGAACCATATTCGTGCGGCTGCGGGCGGGCTGGTGGTATCAACGGTGCGACGCGGCACTGAAGAAATCGATGTCACCCTGCGTTTCCCCGATGATAACGGCGATGAGCTAGAACAACTCAAAAAAGTACAGATACCCAACAACCGTGGCGGCCTGGTGCCGCTGTATAAAATTGCAAAGTTTATCC
>JBATHJ010000035.1:0-2030 GCA_049666625.1 Gammaproteobacteria bacterium
TGCTCGCGCGTTACAATGATGAGAACGTCATACTTGGGTATGGCCAGCATATGGCAATGTCGTTTCACCCTGAACTGACGGACGATACGCGCATACACCAGTACTGGTTACACCGCCCATCACATCAGGACTGAGCAAATGCATACTACGCACAAAGCCACATACTCAAAGCCTGTAGTTCCGACATGATAAGGTGGCGGATACGTCAATCGACAATGTGTTATGTGTTTTTAATTAAGGGGAAGTCACCTAATATGTGCCCGACATATTGCGGATCTCCATTTTGTACATAACCATTTCGTTCATAAAATGCCTTCGCAGAGAGACTACTGAGCACTTTAATTTCAGTAATTCCGGAAAAGTGAGCGTAGCTTTCCAGCCTGGCCAACATATGTTTGCCGACTCCTTTATAAAGTACTTCTGGCACAACATAAAGAAGCATGATTTCATCTCCTGAAATGCATGAAAATCCGACTATGTTATTTTCATTATCTTCTGCTGCAATACAATAAGTATTTTCTGATTCAATCCATTTCCTGACATTCGCTGGTGTTTTATTTTCTAACCATTTCGAGATAGTTTCTTTATCGTCATTATAGAAAGGGGCGCATATTGTATTAATTGATTCAATCAATACGGCACATGCCCCTTTTGCATCTGATGGCTCTGCTTCTCGATAAGTTATCATCTACTTTTCATGGGCAGGTCGTAGGCCTATCGTTACTCATAACCGGCGCAGATTTGCTGCGTCAGGCGTCGAAGGCGCGTAGTTGATGAGGTTGTCAGGCAATTTTCGATAAGGCCTTCTCATGTATTACCTCAACGGGTTTAAAGTACGCGCAATCGGCTACGTCAAATTTCACCTCAAAAGCTTCAATCTTTTGGCTGACTAGAGCGATGGCTTCTTCGCGCCGACAATGATCCACTGCGGTTGCCAATGTACAATGTGGTATCCAGACTCCTGGGCGATAATTCTGACGGCAGCTCTCAACGTCTATAAAAGAGTGGATTCTCCTGTGAAAATCAGCGAACTCTGGAGGCAGTGCAGGTTTAGCCCAAAGTACAATGGCATGTGGTGCGTCGAAATACCCGAGAGAGTCAAATCTTACAGTTAGAGGCGGCACACCCTCAACCGCAGTATCAAACGCGTTAACCAATACCTCACGACTAATGTCGTCGTATATAGCAAACGTAATGTGTGGTGGATACTGTAACGACCGCATACTAGCTGCTGGTTCGAGTAAAGCGCACCGATCCCATAGAAGACGAATATTGGCTGAGGATGCGTCATCGCTGCGAATATTTACCGAATATGGCACTGGCCCTCCTATGTTGCCTACGATTCAGTCACGCTTGAATGACCTGTTATGCGTTTGCATACAAAACTGATCAATATGTTCAAATGTCTCAATGGCTGATTTGCCTTTGGTTGTTTCTACAAAAGCATTATGACCTATAAAAATCACCCATATACAAAACAACGGAAGCGCAACACCAATAACCCCCCGTAATCTTGATATATACCCCGTTTTTGCTGTAGTACGGAAAAAAACAGGTGTATCTAACGGGGGATAATAGTGAGTCCTGATCGATTTATAGCTAATTACTGCCACCCACATTGAGCACAGAAACAAATAAACAGGTAATGCATAGCACGCAACCAATAGAGCGACTATTGATGAATTTAAATTAAATAAATATGAGCACTCGCTTACGCTCGCAAACTCAATATATGTTGCATACAACAGAAGCGCCAATGTAAAAACGAGTATCGGTGAGTAATATTTCAGAGCCTTAATTCTGTCTGGCTGAATCTCAACTGTTTCCATATTAATTCGCATAACGCCCCGGCTCACCAGGTTTTTTACGCAGCGCCAGCGGAGAAAAATGTCCAGTGCAGCCGATTGTTATGCGCTGATTGCGATACTTTGAATTGCATTTTCACTAATTATTCTAACTTCAATTGTTCCGACGTTATTTAACTTTAGCTTCGCAAGCCTATGAATGCCGTCTATGATTATTTCTATGCC
>JBATHJ010000036.1:0-10107 GCA_049666625.1 Gammaproteobacteria bacterium
TTCACCAGGCCGCCGGCAAGGGCGTGAAATTCATTATTATCAATCCCGCAGCGTTTACCCATACCAGTGTCGCGCTGCGCGATGCCATCAGCGGTGTTGGCATCCCGTTTATCGAAATCCATTTATCTAATGTGCATGCGCGCGAGTCATTTCGCGGACATTCTTATTTTTCCGATGTTGCAGTGGGCGTAATTTCCGGCCTGGGTGCACTTGGTTACGAACTCGCGCTGCAATCAGCGCTACAACATATACAGCAGGGTTAATCCTCATGGATATACGCAAAGTAAAAAAATTAATTGAATTGCTGGAAGAGTCCGGCATTGCAGAAATCGAAATCAAGGAAGGTGAAGAAGCCGTGCGCATTTCACGCTATGGCACATCAGCACCGCAGATGCCGGTGCAATACGCACCTGCACCTGCAGCTGCACCCGTAGCCGCCGCGGTCAGTGCTGAACCTGCGGCTGATGCATTGCCGAGCGGGCACATAGTCAAATCACCCATGGTCGGTACCTTCTATTCTGCGCCCTCACCCGGCGCGCCGGAATTTTGCAAGGTGGGCGACAGTGTTAGTGAAGGCGACACCATCTGCATTATCGAGGCAATGAAAATTCTCAACCAGATCGAAGCAGACAAGTCCGGCACCATCAAAGCCATGCTGGTCGATAATGCGCAGCCGGTTGAATTTGGCCAGCCACTGTTTGTAATCAGCTGATCGCCATGCTGGAAAAAGTACTTATCGCCAATCGCGGCGAAATTGCCCTGCGAATTTTACGCGCCTGCCGTGAACTCGGTATCAAGACGGTGGCCGTGCATTCTGAAGCCGACCGCGATCTGAAACACGTGCGCCTGGCAGACGAATCGGTGTGCATCGGCCCGGCGCCATCGCGCGACAGTTATCTCAATGTGCCCGCCATTATCAGTGCTGCCGAACTCACCGATGCCGTGGGTATTCACCCGGGGTATGGTTTCCTCTCGGAGAACGCTGACTTTGCCGAGCGCGTGGAAGACAGCGGCTTTGTGTTTATCGGCCCGCGTCCGGATTCGATCCGCACCATGGGTGACAAGGTGGCCGCCATCCATGCCATGAAAGAAGCCGGCGTGCCCTGTGTCCCCGGCTCTGATGGCCCGCTGGGCACGGATAACGAAACCAACCTGAGAATCGCGCGCGAGATCGGTTACCCGATTATTATCAAGGCCGCCGGTGGCGGCGGTGGCCGCGGCATGCGCGTGGTGAATTCAGAAGCCACGCTGATCAATGCGATCGGGCTCACCCGGCAGGAAGCCGCGAGTAACTTCAGCAACGACGTGGTGTACATGGAGAAATACCTGGAAACCCCGCGCCATATCGAAATCCAGGTACTGTCCGACGGCCAGGGCAACGCCATCCACCTCGGTGAACGTGACTGCTCGATGCAACGTCGTCACCAGAAAGTTGTGGAAGAAGCCCCCGCGCCCGGCATTACCCAGGAGCAGCGCGACAGGATCGGCCAGCGTTGCGTCGATGCCTGTAACAAGATTAATTACCGCGGCGCCGGTACCTTTGAATTTTTGTTCCAGGACGGCGAGTTCTATTTCATCGAGATGAACACCCGTGTCCAGGTCGAACACCCGGTCACCGAGATGGTCACCGGCGTGGATATTATCAAGGAACAGCTCTATATCGCCTCGGGCGAAAAACTCCGCTACAAACAAAGTGACATCGTGATTCGCGGCCATGCCATCGAATGCCGTATCAACGCCGAGGACGCGAAAACGTTCATGCCCTCGCCCGGCATGATCGACCGTTATCACCCGCCGGGTGGCCCGGGCATCCGCATCGACACGCATATCTATGGTGGCTATATCGTACCGCCGCATTATGATTCGATGATCGGCAAGCTGATTTCCTATGGCAATGATCGCGCCATAGCAATCGCTCGCATGCAGGGCGCACTGGCTGAAATTAACATTTCCGGCATTAAAACCAATATCGATTTACACCGCGACATCCTGTCCGATGCCGCGTTCATCGCCGGCGGCACCAATATCCATTACCTGGAAAAGAAACTCGGTCTGTAATGGACAGCGCAATTGCCAGCATGGCCGCCAGCGTGTTGATCGCGCTGGTGGCCTTGCTGCATTTGTATTTTATGGTGCTGGAAATGTTTCTCTGGCAAAAACCCGTCGGTCTGAAAGTCTTTCGTAACTCGGCCGAATTCGCACGCGCATCAAGCGTACTTGCGGCCAACCAGGGACTGTATAACGGGTTTCTCAGTGCGGGTCTGTTCTGGGGACTGTGGCAGGGTGAGAGTGGCCAGGATATCAAACTGTTTTTTCTCGGCTGCGTGATCATTGCCGGTGTTTACGGCGCTGCCACGGTGAGCCGTAAAATATTTTATGTGCAGGCGCTGCCTGCCGTGATTGCGCTGGCCTTAGTACTGATTACATCGTACTGATTGCAATGCCCCGCCGCCTGGCAAAACCAGCGCAGCGCTGGTCTGCGCAAACGCTACATGCCTTCTTCTTCCATGCGGTCGTCCAGCTCCATGATCAGGTTGGCGCGTTCAACCCGGTCAATTTTGTTCCAGTCAACGCCCGAGAGCGCACCGTATATGGCATATAACATGTTCAGGCTCACCGGTATGCCTTCACGCTTGATCGCGAGGTAGGCATCGACTGCGCCGTAGTCTTCCAGCTCGGCAACGGTTTTTATGCCTGCATCGGCGAGCATTTTTGCCGACTTCGGCCCCAGGTTAAGCATTTCACTGATGGTTTTTTCTGTCATTTTTATTAAAACCTGTTAGCCCGGTAACCTTTACTGGTCAGTAAGCTGATAATACTTTTATCGCCCACAAGATGGCCTGCACCGATAACCACAAAGTAATTTCTGCTGGTTTTCAGATACTGCTCGATACTCGCCGCCATACTGATATTGCGTTTATAGAATAGCGCTTCGTACACATTTGCATAAGACGGATATTGTTGCAGCATATTTTCAAACAATACTGCATTTAATTGCTGCTCATCGCCCTGTTTCCAGCCTGTGACCAGCGCCTGCATGGTGCTGTCAATTTCATCGAAGCTGGTCAGGGTTTCCTGTAACAGCAGCTCACCCGCGTCAAGGTTCAGGATTAAGTCCAGTTGCTGCGCCAGGCTTTCAAGTTCCAGCACACGTTTGCCCTGGTCGATAGCACGGCGCGTAAAGTGGGCATCAATGCCCTGGTCAGGCATAAAGCCCTGTTTCATCAACTGTACCGAGGTCAGGGTGAGCATCAGGATGCCGGGCTTTTGGCGCTCGACCATGGCATACGGTATTTCCAGCTGCTGCAACTGCGTGCGCAGTTTGGTATACGTCTCGTCCGAAATATGGTCGCGTATGGTTTCACGACCACGATACATGCCTTCACGGTGCGTCATTTTTCGCAGTTCATGGCCCGCGTCTTCATCCATTTTGACTTCAACCACGAGGGCATCTGCCTGCTCAAACGCCTGTTCGATGTCCGCGCGCAGCGGGTAAAAACTCTCGTCTGCATAATGAATCGAGCCCAGCAGCACAACCGTGGCGGTTGCCGATTCCAGCTTCCATACCAGGCCGCGATCTTGCGCACCATGCACGCTTAGTGTGGCTGTCAGGAGCAGCAGGCACAGCAGCTGTTTCACTTTTCGCCCCTGATTTTGAGCGCAGCGCTGTAGAGTTCGTTTTTGTTCAGGCCGGTGAGTTTTGCTGCAATTTTTGCCGCCTGTTTCACCGGTAACTCTGCAACCAGTACCGTGAGCAACTGCTCGGCGTCGATATCTTCTGTGGTATTTTTATTTCCCGCCAGCACCAGTACGATTTCACCTTTGCGCTGGTAAGCGTCTGCTTCCACCCAGTCGACACATTCGCCCAGCGTGGTCTTGCGGATGGTCTCGAAGGTCTTGGTCAGCTCACGTGCCAGCGTGACTTCACGCTCGGCCCCGAATACCTCGCGCATGTCGCGCAAGGTCTCGGCAATGCGATGACAGGCAACATAAAACACCAGGGTGCGCGGTTCGAGCCGGAGGCCTTGCAGATAATTGTGCCGCGCCTGCTGCTTTGCCGGTGGAAAGCCCTCGAACACGAACCGGTCGGTGGCCAGTCCAGCCGCACTCAGCGCGGCAATCGCGGCGCAGGCGCCGGGCACGGGAACCACCCTGATCTGATGCGCATGCGCCTGTTCGACCAGGCGATAGCCGGGATCACTCACCAGCGGTGTACCGGCATCGGAAATCAGCGCAATGCTCGCACCCTGTTGCAGCTGTGCTATGAATTGCGTGGTGACGCGATCTTCGTTATGTTCGTGACAGGCCTGCAGGCGGGTATTGATGCCGAGGTGGCTCAGCAGGTGCTGGCTGTGGCGCGTGTCTTCGGCAGCCACCAGGTCAACCTGGCGCAGGGTATCTATCGCGCGCTGACTTATATCAGCCAGGTTACCGATCGGTGTCGCCACTAAATAAAGACAGCCGTCAGACGACCGGGGGGAACTTTCGATTGACACGACCTGTCCTGGAAAACATACTTGCCGATTCGGCTAAAAAACCAATACTGTAGTTAAATGATCCGCTTGTCCAGAGTTAAACACCTGTCGCTAAATTCCCCCCTGCCGAGCCTGCTGGTGGTGTGCCTGTGCGTACTGATGTCAACCTGTGTCAGCTCGCCGACGGAAAAAAGAAGTCTCGACGAAATCCTCTCCGCCGCCGACAGCGGTGTTCCCGGTGCCGAAGGCAGCGCGGAATACTATATTCAGCTCGCCAATGAAAGCAGTGGTGAAGAACGCCAGCAATATCTGCTCAAGGCCGCTGAACTGCTGTACCAGCGCGGCGACCTGGTGTCGGCCCAGACCCAGCTGCAAAATCTGCAACCTGGCGAGCTTGCGCAACAACGCCAGCAGGACATTCAGCTGCTGGCAGCCAGAATCGCCGTCGCCAGCAACAATCCCAGCCAGGCGCTGGAGCTGATTCCCGCCGATGAACTGCTCAGCTTCGAACAACAGATAGAAGCGCGGATGATCCGCGCCGACGTGGAATTTGCCAGCGGCTATTTCATGCGCGCCGCGCGTGCCCGTATTGCGCTGGACCCGCAAATCACCCTGGACGAAACCCGTGAGCGCAATCACCAGGGTATCTGGCGCGCGCTCTCCGCCATGCCCGACCTGAATATCAAAACCCCTGCGACTGACAATATAGTGACGCAGGGCTGGCTCGACCTGGCACGCATCATGCGCACTGCGCAAACCGATATGCGCCACCTGCAGGAAGCCGTGCTCGACTGGGGGACGCGCTACCCGCAACATCCGGTCAGCAATGCCTTCATCGACACCATGCTGAATGAATACTTGCAGAACCACGCCCCCGCCAGCGGCATCGCGGTGCTGTTGCCGATGAGCGGAAGCCTGCAGACCACCACCGAAGCTATCCAGAACGGCTTTATCAGCGCCTATTACCAGGACAGAAGCCGCGGCCTCAGCGGTGCGGTCGAACCCGTCATCCGGTTTTATGACAGCGGTGATGAAACCACAGATTTCATGCAAATTTATCAGCAGGCCATTTTCGAGGGCGCGCATACCGTTGTTGGTCCGCTGGACAAGGCCGTAGTCGACAAGCTCGCGCAGCAAAGCGAGCTCGAAGTACCGGTGCTAACTCTGAATTATGCTGAAAACCCGCTGAGCAATTCGAGCAATCTCTACCAGTTTGGCCTGTTACCGGAAGACGAAGCACGCCAGGCCGCCGAACTGGCGGTTCGCCAGAACAAGCTGCGCGCGGCGGTGCTGGTACCGAACAGCGAATGGGGCCAGCGCATCGCCAGCGCCTTTGCCCAGCGCTTCAGCGAACTCGGCGGGGTTGTGCTGATAAGCCAGCAATACGCGGCTGATAAAGACGATTATTCGTGGCCGATTCGGCGCATGTTCAATCTCAATGAAAGCGACGACCGCCGCCAGAGCATCGAACACCTGCTCAGCAAAGATGTGAAATTTGTGCCACACCGCCGCCAGGACGTCGACATGATTTTTCTCGCGGCGACCCCGCGTGCTGCACGTAGCATTATGCCGGCGTTCAAATTTCATCACGCCGGAGGCCTGCCGGTGTATTCAACTTCGCATGTTTACGCGGGCCATGTTGATCCCAAGGCCGACCGCGACCTGAACGGAATTATTTTCTGCGACCTGCCGTGGAACCTGGTGTCTGACAATCCGCTCAAAGACACCTTCACCGAGAACTGGCCGGAACATAAAGCTTACACCCGCCTGTTTGCGCTCGGCGTCGACGCCTGGCATTTGTTGCAAAATCTTGCCTACCTGAGCAATTACAACTACGCACGCTTCTCGGGTGAAACCGGAAATATTCATCTCGGCACCAATAATCGTCTGCACCGCGAACTGGTGTGGGCGCAGTTCAAGCGCGGTGTGCCTGTCTATCTGGACACCACCGTGCCCACCGAGCCTGTCATCGAGCGTGAAAACGACGACTCTTGAGCAGGGCAGGCAGTCGGAACAGGCATGTTGTGACTATCTGCAACAGCAAGGGCTGAAATTGCTGGAAAAGAACTTCCGCGGCAGGCACGGTGAGATTGACCTGATCATGCTGGAGGGGAAAACCCTGGTGTTTGTCGAAGTGCGTTACCGCAAAAACAACAATTTCGGCGGCGCCCTGGCAAGCATTACCCCGCAAAAGCAGCATCGCATCAGCGCCACAGCCGAGTTTTACCTGCAACAGCAACCTAAATATAAAAACGCACGTATTGACGTTGTCGGCATGGCGCAAAAACCGCAAAATAGCCACGAATCTACCCGCACTGAATATAGCTTCGAATGGATCAAAAACGCTTTTTGATCTCAACTCAATCACCCCAAGAACCACAACGAATATGGATTTAATCAGCAGAATTAATCAAAACTTTCAGGACAGCATCAGCACCAAGCAACTCGCCGCTGAAGCCTTGTGTGAACCGATTGCACATGCAGGGCGCGCGATGACGCAATGCATACTTGCCGGAAACAAGATTTTATCCTGCGGCAACGGCGGTTCAGCAGGTGATGCCCAGCATTTTTCGTCTGAAATGCTCAACCGCTTTGAAATGGAGCGCCCGGGTTTACCGGCGATTGCACTCACCACCGACACATCCACAATCACCTCGATAGCGAATGACTACAGTTACGAGCAGATTTTCTCCAAGCAGGTCTCGGCGCTTGGCCTGCACGGTGACATATTGCTAGCAATTAGCACCAGCGGAAATTCGGGTAATGTCTGCCAGGCGATTGAAGCCGCGCATGAACGCGATATGCGTGTCATTGCGCTCACCGGAAAAACCGGTGGCCAGATGGCAAACCTGCTGGGACTGGACGATTTCGAAATTCGCGTACCGTCGGAATCAACCGCACGAATCCAGGAAGTACATTTGCTGGTGATTCATTGCCTGTGTGATCTGATCGACCACCAGCTGCTTGGACAATGAAAAAGTAAAAATGAAAAATGAAAAAATTCTAAAGCCTGGTTTTTGCCCTTCAATTTTTCATTTTTAACTTTTCATTTTTCATTTGACGACCCGCAGCGTCGGCTTGGGCTTGTCCGGATCATTATCCGGGTCGTCATCGTCAGATTCGTTCGCCAGTGCGCCGTCTTCCTCGGTGAACATCATGCCCTGCCCGTTTTCGCGCGCATAAATTGCCAGCACGGCTTCGATCGGTACAGTGATGGTTTGTGACTTACCCGAAAAACGCGCACTGAAAGTTATTGCGTCATCACCCAGCGTCAGTCCGCTGATGGCCATGGGTGCAATATTGAGTACGATCTTGCCGTCCTGGATATGGTCGGTCGGCACCTGGCTGGTATTGTTTTCGGCATCCACCAGTAAATACGGCGTAGTGCCATTATCAACAATCCATTGATACATGGCGCGAACAAGGTAGGGTCGACTGGAGGTCATCAAGGTATCCTAACTTATCGTCTGTATAATCTCCGCACTGTGTGCGGGAAATACTGTCCCGCTACAGACGAAGTTCGCGCTCGGCTTCAGTCAGACTGCCCTGGAAGCCTTCGCGATCAAAGATACGTTCCATGTAATCATTAATCGGCTTGCTGCCCTTGGGCAGCTCTATACCGTAGTGCGGCAGGCGCCACAGGATGGGTGCAACACTGGCATCAACCAGGGTGAAGTCTTCGCTGAGGAAAAACGGCATGGCTGCAAATACGCTCGCAGTCGCAGCAATACTTTCAGCGAGTTCCTTGCGAGCCTTGGCCACCATTTTCTCGGACTTGGTTTCGATGATATTGACCAGCGGGTACCAGTCACGCTCAACCCGGTAGAGCGCAAGACGGCACTGGCCACGCGCCACGGGGCCGACTGGCATCAATGGCGGATGCGGGAACCGTTCTTCAAGATATTCCATGATCACGCGCGAGTCATACAACACAAGATCACGATCTACCAGTGTCGGCAAACTGCCGTAAGGATTCAGGTCGAGCAGGTCCTCCGGCATTTTTTTCTCATCGACGAGATGCAGCTTGTGCGCAATGTCCTTTTCCGCCAGTACAATCCGCGTACGATGACACTCAATAGATAGCTCTGTGGTATAGATATTCATTTAATTCCTGGGTTGTATGGAATGACGGTGCGCTAACAGTTTTCCGGGTGCCAGCTTAGTGCACGTCTTTCCAGTATTCTTTCTTAAGCAGGTAAGCCAATACAAAGAATCCCGCAAGGAACAGCAGAACTTTCCAGCCCATGCTTCTGCGTTCATTCTGCACCGGCTCTGCCAGGTACACCATGAAGTTCACCAGGTCGGCCACGAATGCATCGTATTCTGCCGTGGTCATGCTGCCTGGCTGTACCAGTTCGAAGCCTTCGAAATGCTCGGTTTTAATACCATCATGTTCTTCGGTCTTATAAACCACTTTTTGCAGGCCCTGCAGACTGGACAATACGTGCGGCATACCCACATCCGGAAAAACGGTATTGTTCATCCCGGTCGGACGATAAGCATCAAGATAGAATGAGCGCAGATAGGTATACAGCCAGTCGGCACCACGCGCACGCGCAGTCAGCGACAGGTCGGGCACCTTGGTACCAAAGGCCTTTTCTGCATATTCATCCGTCATCGCAACTTTCATCAGCTCGCCAACCTTGGTCGGCACGCCTTTCTTGTCGCGGGTGAAAATGAACATATCACGCAGCTCGGCTTCATCCATACCGAGGTCTTTACCGATGCGGTTGTAGCGCATGAAGAAGGCAGAGTGACAACTGAAACAGTAATCAGAAAAACCCTGCGCACCACGCTTGAGAGAATCCATGTCAGCGATATCAATCGGTGCATCATCGAGTTTAACGCTGCCTGCAGCAAACGCATTTACGGAAACAGCCGCGAACAACAATGTTATGAGTAACTTTTTCATTGTGTAACCCTATCCGGTACAGGTTTAGTCGCTTCATTCTTGGATGTAATGAACAACACAATAAAGAAGCTGAAGTACAGCACTGAGAATATCTGTGACAACAATGTAATGGTACTGGTCACCGGCTGCATCGCCAGCCAGCCAAGCACAACAAAGCTGACTACAAACATGCCCAGGTTGGCCTTGTAGATGCCTGACCGATAACGCACAGATTTCACCTTGCAACGGTCAATCCAGGGCATGAAGAACAGCAGCACAATCGCCGCACCCATCGCACCCACACCCATCAGCTTGTCGGGAACCGCGCGTAAGATCGCGTAGAACGGGGTGAAATACCACACCGGCGCAATATGCTCGGGAGTCTTCAGTGGATCAGACGCAATAAAGTTGGCGTGCTCCAGGAAATAACCGCCGCCATCGGGGAAGTAGAACATGACGGCCGCAAAGAAGAACAGGAACACGACCACACCGACGATATCCTTCACCGTGTAGTACGGGTGGAACGGGATGCCATCCAGCGGGATATGCGTCACCGGGTCTTTGTTTTTCTTGATCTCGACACCGTCAGGGTTGTTTGAACCCACTTCGTGCAGCGCGAGGATATGTGCCACCACGAGGAACAGCAGCACCAGTGGCAAGGCAATCACGTGCAGTGAGAAGAAACGGTTCAGCGTTGCATCGGAAATCACGAAGTCACCGCGGATCCACAGTGTGAGGTCA
>JBATHJ010000037.1:0-4181 GCA_049666625.1 Gammaproteobacteria bacterium
CGTTATCCATTTCGATGCGTACTTCGATGGGACCGAGATGCGCGGGATTCAGGCGAATCTCGGCCGATTGCATATTCTGGTTGACCATCCACATGATTTGCCTGCCGAGGCCCTGGTTCCAGTCGGGACGGCCAAAGTTTTCTGTAATGGTCGGCGTGCTCAGCTGAAATGTAGACTCTGTGATCATGCTGGATTGCGGCAGCGGACTACGCAACAACGATGCGCTGATAGAGTCCGACAGTGTAGTGCTTGCCGGTAGCGTTGTATCCATGCCCTGGCGGCCCGCGCTAAGCTCCATCAACGGGACTGCGCTGGCGCTTGATGAACGTAACTGCGGCAGGCTTTCGATCTGCAGGTCAGATGTTTCACCTGCCAGGGCGTTAGTGATTGTCGCGTCGACGGGCAGGCGGTTTGCAGCTGCAGTAGATTCAGCTTTCAGGCCTGCTGGCGCGTTTAGACTTACAGCGATTGATTTTGATATCGACTCAGCACTCAGTGGCGATGCTGATTGAATAGCAGCGCTGTGTGCAGCCGTCAGCATTGCCTCATCAGTCGCGATTTGGCCGGGCAGCAGGCCAGCAGCTGGCAGAAGCTGGCTGTCAGCTGCGTCGGTCAATGCCTGCAAAGGCTGGCCGGAACTTGCCGCCTGTGTGGGTAATTGCCCGGGCAGTGGCAAGGCGTTGCCGCTGTTAACGAAGATGCTTGTCTCAGCAGCCGTGGTTTGAGGCTGTAATATGCCCTGCAAAAAATCAACAAAGCTGGCTTCACTGCTCTCTGCTTCGTCGGTCACGGGCTTGTTCGACAGGCCCAGTGCAGATTTAACACTGCCGGCGATGCTATTGCCCTGGATAGTGTTCTGGCCATTGCCCTGATTCTGGCTAATGCCAGTGTCAGTTGATGCCGGTAGTGGTGCCATGTCGCTCATTATGATTCTCGCCCTGATGTATTACCTGTATTACAGCAAACTACGTGCCAATATCGCCTGGCTGTGGACAACAACTACGAATATGGAAAGCGTCCGCCGCTGGGCGGGCGATCATCTATTTCTTTCTGTTCCTGTTCATCGCGGTGTTTACGCTCCAGCTGGCGTTTGTTCTCCAGCAGTTTTTCTATCATCTCACTGCGATTGTGCATTGACTGCCAGTGCGACTGGCTGGTTTCAATATGCTGATTGCTGATCGACACCAGCTGTTTTTGCTGGGCGATGGCCGTATCGAGGCGGGCGAGAAATAGCTGGTACTCTCGCAGACGCACGGATGACATACCGGCTTTGCCGGCAGCTTGATAATTTCTGGCGTATGTTTCACGATAGCGAATCAATTCTTCAAGCTGTTGTTGTTGCGATCGTGACTCACTCAGGTTCTTACCCAGCTGACTGGCTGCATTGCGTTCGCGCTCTTTTGCCACCATTGCCACGGGCTTAAAACTTTCCGATTGCTTCATCTTGCTTCTCCGCCTGTTATTTTTTGACATCACTCAAGGCCATGCGTAATTCGTCGTGATATCGATGTCGTGTAATATCCATGACATGTAGTGCATCCATGTTTGAGGATTTTTTTGTTTCACCCGCTGAAACTGGCTGCTGTTGCCTGAGTTCGATTGACTTTATCGCCGCTTTCATTTCGTTGAGCTGATTATTACCCTGCAAGGTTCGCAGCCGATCCTGGTATTGTTCTAGCGTCTGCTGACTCATTGCCAGCTGTGTTTTCTGCGCGTCAATTTCCTGTTCGAGGTGTAACAGCAGTAGCTGGTATTCCCGAATATGCGCGCGAGAATTATGCGTATGCGCAGCAGCGCGTATCCCTGCCTCGGCCGCTGATCGATAACCCAGCAGGGTTTCGAGACGGGTTTTATGATTCTTGAGCTGGATTGAAGCTTTCTCCATGGCGTACTTCACAACACTTTCCTGGTGCGTGTTATCGAGCAGTATTGGTGGCATGGGTCGGGTTGTGGTCATAGGCTTTGTACGAAGTTTTGTTATGCCTGCATTTCTGCGGTCAGGTTTAATAAACCCGCGAGGCTGTCTTCAAACGTCACCGCCCGGCTGCTGTCCTGTTGTAAAAACTGTGCAAAGCCGGGATACGCTTCAATCGCCTCATCAATCTCCGGATTACTGCCCGGCTGGTAGGCACCGATATTGATCAGGTCCTGATTTTGTAAATACGCCGAATATAATTTTCTAAAGCGCCGCGAAGCCTGTTTGTGCCGGGGTGAAATCACGTCGTTCATTACACGACTGACACTTGCTTCGACATCAATCGCCGGATAATGGCCCGACTCGGCCATTTTGCGAGACAACACTATATGGCCATCAAGCACGGCACGTGCAGCGTCTACGATCGGATCATTCTGGTCATCGCCTTCAGCCAGCACGGTATAAAACGCGGTGATTGAACCACCGTTGCTGCCGTTATTTCCCGCACGCTCTACCAGTTGTGGAAGCTTGGCAAACACCGACGGTGGATAACCCTTGGTCGCAGGTGGTTCGCCAATAGCGAGCGCTATTTCTCGTTGCGCCTGGGCAAAACGTGTCAGCGAATCCATTAACAACAGCACCTGTTTTCCCTGGTCGCGAAAATATTCAGCCACTGTTGTCGCCAGCCAGGCGCCATGCATGCGCATCAAGGGTGAATTATCCGCCGGGCTGGCGACTACGACTGAACGCGCCAGGCCCTGCTCACCCAGGATATTATCAACAAAATCTTTTACCTCGCGGCCACGTTCACCCACCAGCCCGACCACGACCACATCAGCATTGGTATAGCGTGTCATCATGCCGAGCAACATACTCTTGCCGACGCCACTGCCGGCGAACAAACCCAGTCTCTGGCCACGACCCACAGTCAACAGGGCATTAATCGATGCCACACCGACATCAAGCGGTTCCTTGATGGACCAGCGCGACAACGGGTTGCCGGGTTTTCCTGCTAATGGCAAACTGCGGGTGCAACGCAATGAACCCTTACCGTCGAGCGGTTTACCCGCCGCATCGATCACGCGACCCAGCAGCTGGTCACCCACACTGGCTTCGTACATGCCACGACCGGGAATCACCCGGGCATTGGGGAACAGGCCACGAATATCACTGGTCGGCATTAAATATATTTTGTCACCTGAAAAGCCGACCACTTCGGCTGCGATATCACCTTCTGCTGATGACACCAGGCAATGTGCGCCGACTGCGGCCTGGCAACCGACAGCCTCAAGCGTAAGTCCGACCATGCGAGTTAGCTTGCCTTCAACCGTGAGTGGCACTGCGTTTTCTGCACGCGCCTTGTATTCCTGCAATAACTCGCACCAGATAGCGCCGCGTTCATACTCGGGCAGTGCTGCTTTATTCATAGCATTCAGTCCACATTGCGTTCACCACCCATCACCGAAGCAATGGCTGCATTGATACGATTTTCGACTGTTGCATCAATACGTGATGCATTTGAAATGACACGACAGCCACCGCGTCGCAGCGTCGGGTCTTCGACAATTTTCCAGGGTGGCTCACTGTCAGGCGGTATCAATGCATTGCGAATCAACACGGCATCTTCCGGGTGTAATTCAAGGCTGACTTCACTTGATGCAAGCGGTAACAGCGCAAGCGCATCGCGTACCACGGCGACGATTTCGCCGGGTGAAATTTTCAATTCTCGCCTGACCATGTGGCGCACCACGGCCATCGCCAGTTCGACAAGCTCGTCGACCACCTGCTTATCAAGATCAAGCAGGGGCATGGACAGTGATGCCATGATTGACTGCAAATAACCAATCTGGTCACGGGTTTCTTCCAGGCCCTGTTTTAAACCCTGTTCACGTCCAGCATTGAAGCCCTCTTCGTGGGCCTGTTTATAAATTTTTTCCAGCTGGCCCTGGGTGCGCATACTGCCACCCGCGAGACTGTGCATCGAACGGGTTTGCTGTTGTGTATGTCCGAAATCCGGCCCACGCCAGGGCTGGCAATCATCCTTAGTATTACCTGTTACTACTTTAGACATACTGGTCATCACCGCCCTTGCCACCTAGAGAAATTTCACCGGCATCGGCCAGTCGCCGTGCAACTGCGAGTACTTCTTTTTGTGCTTCCTCAACATCCTTCAGGCGCACCGGTCCTTTGGCATCGAGGTCTTCGCGCATCATCTCTGCCGCACGCGCAGACATATTACTGAAGATTTTATTTTTAACCGGTTCGT
>JBATHJ010000038.1:0-2474 GCA_049666625.1 Gammaproteobacteria bacterium
GCAATCCAGCTTGCCTGCATCATCGGCACGCCGCCGTGCTGGCCGTGCAGATAACTATTTGATATCAGCTGGGTAAGATTGAGATAGCCTTCGCGGCTCTGGCATAACAGCACCATGCGGTACGGCTGCGACTGCTCGTCGTCGGCGCGCACCCAGACGTCGACACCGATAATCGGCTTCAGCCCCGCCGCCAGCGCAGCGCGGGTGAACTTGACCATGGCAAACAGGTTGCCCTGGTCGGTCAGCGCCACCGCCGGCATGCCGGCGTCGGCCACCGCGGTCATCAGCGGTTTGACCCGCACTGTACCGTCCACCAGTGAGTACTCGGTGTGTACTCGAAGGTGTACGAAGGCGGGTTCAGCGGTCACAGCAGTCCTCTTAACGGGATTTCATCCTGGGGGAATAAGTGTACCGAAATGGCGCCCGGGATTGGATGCTATTTTGTCGGATTATTCGAGTTAATTTGTAAGTGGTTGATTTTGTCTGAGCCATAAACCACCCACCTTAGCGTCACCACCAAAAGATTGTGTCGGTGATCCTTCATCTTGTCATCCTGAGCCGTTTTTGCGAAGGATCTTGCTTTTAGTGGGTAGGTCAGGCTGTGGGCTGGCGCACGAAGCCCAACATTTTACTAAGTTGGCGCTTCAGTGGTTGTGGGTAGTATACGGCGCTTTCATACGCCTTACCGTTACGTCTTCCATCCATGGACTTCGCACCACGGGCCAGCCTGCAGCTGTTCAAATTCGTTCCAGACGAATCTAGTCAGCGTCCTGCCCGATTGCGGTTACCGAAACACGCCGACACGGCAAGCAGTAAGGAGGATTTAGAAGCGCCGGGTTTCAGAAGCGAGGACATTTATTTGAATAATCGCGGCCTTCCCTTGTTTATATTTTCGTATATGATGATTATGAATAATTTAATATTTAAACTCAGAGTAATTACATAATGTTACGTCAAGCGCATTTATTAATAATACTGCTGGCCTGTTTTTCTTTAAATTTTCTCAATGCAGGCATGCTAACTACGGCCTATGCGGCACAAAATAATCCAGCCGGTGTGCCTGAACATGGCACATCTGTAATCAACGGAAAAGTAACGGAAGTCATTAGTACTGATAGATTCACCTATGCCGAGGTTGCAACAGCTAACAAGAAAATCTGGGTCGCAGGGCCAGTCACGCTGATAAACAAGGGTGACATGATCGGATTTTCAACAAAGGCGCCCATGTACAACTTTCACAGCAAAATCCTGGGGCGTGACTTTTCCATCATCTATTTTGTAAGCCGTTTTATTACAGGCAAAGAAACACCAGCACCTGCCGCACCACACATTCAACTCATGATGCAACAGCAGCTCACACCCACCACAACTACTGGCGCAGGCATACCAGCTGAACTTGAGATTGGCGACCACCTGCGAGAGGCATCACTGGACGCTCTTAACGGGAAAACGAAAGTGTTTGCTGATTTCAAGGGCAAGCCGCTGATCATTAACATGTGGGCCAGCTGGTGTGGCCCCTGCCGGGCCGAGATGGGTTCGCTGCAAAGACTTGCACAGCGATATAACGGAAAAGCTCTCACCATCATCGGGATATCGACAGACGACTATCGCAATAAGGCAATGGCCTTCATCAAGGAGACACAAATCAGCTTTGACAATTTTATCGACCACGATTTAAAACTGGAAAATATGCTGGGTGCGAAAACGATACCGCTAACAATTTTAGTAGACGCTGACGGCCGCGTATTAACAAAAGTACCCGGATCACGCGAGTGGGATAGTCCGGAAATTGTAGAGGCGATCAGCAAGGCGTTCAATATCAAGTTGATGTAGCAGGACCGATGATTAGGTTCGTACTCTAATCGAAATCAGTATGTAATTTATTAATCCTTGCTTGCCTGCCATCGATAGCCCACTAAATTTGATTGAGCTGATAGATTACCACCACCACAACAACCAGCCCCAGGGTATAAATAATCACGCGATCAAGCATGGCGTTTCCAGTGCCTTTCGAACCACGTTTTAATTTAATCTCTCTTACCTGCTGATCAGTAAGCCCGCTGCAATGCGGACATACTGTTTCACTTGCAGGGTAATGCAGCCCGCAGCGCTGACATTTATTTCTGAACATTATTTTCATAGGCGTAAACAGTGACCAGGGTATTATTCTTTAATCATACAGTTGAATTGATCAATAATTAATCCATCGTCACTTTTTTCCAGGCTTTGCCTGGATGCATTTGCGCTAATACTCCTCGCCGAGTGCATTGTGTGGATGAAGTCGATGTTGGCTGCATAAAAAAGCCGGGGATTGACCCCGGCTTTCTGGCGCTGGATTCCTCTAGTTAATCCCTGCGGTTATCATGATGCTTTTTCTTCCCCGGTTTGCCGCCGCCTGCATTATCAGCCAGTCTTGCTGCCGGCGGACGTTCTGCTGCAGTGCCGGCCAGCAATTCCTGCAGGTAATCATAGGC